>JBGASI010000661.1:0-2404 GCA_044229815.1 Vicinamibacteria bacterium
GACGATACCCGCGGCCGGCCGCCGCTGCCAGCGGCCGCGCCCTCCCTCACGGTGAGGCAACTCCGTCCGGACGGAGTTCGATCTCGCGCCGAAGGCCATTGCGCCGCCCAAGCCGGGCGGCGAGGGACCTCCGCAGTGAGCGACTGGGCCGATCGAGTTGGGGGAGCGAACGCAGGAGGATTCCCTCGCCGCCCCACCACGGGCGGCGCGCGACGGGCAGCCGCCACGGGCGACGGCGACGGGCCGCGGGCCGCGTGACCGGCAGCACGCCCCGCGCGTGCTAGGCTCGCGCGAATCCTCAGAAGGCGGCCGACATGGACAACTTCGACCTCGATCCCGAAGACGTGCGCCGGCTCGGCTACCGGGCCGCGGACCTCGTGGCCGAGCACCGCGCGGGCCTGCTCACACGGCCGGTCTTCGGCAAGATCGGCGACGCCGCGGCCTTCTTTGACGAGCCGCTGCCCGAGGACGGCCAACCGCTCGACGACGTCCTGGCCGCGGTGCGCGAACACGTCCTGCCGCACGCCTTCGGCAACTCGCACCCGCGCTTCTTCGCCTTCATCAACGCGACCGCCGACCCGCTCGGCACCGTCGCCGACTACCTCGCCTCGGCGATGAACAGCAACTGCTGGGGCGGCGACCACGCCTCGATCCACGTCGAGCGGCGCGTCGTCGGCTGGCTGGCCGAGATCCTCGGCCTGCCGGCGACGGCCGAGGGCATCCTCACGAGCGGCGGCTCGATGGCGAACTTCACGGCGCTCGCCACGGCGCGGACGGCCGCCGCGCCCGGCGTGCGCGAGGACGGCTTCGGCGGCACGCCACCGCTCGTCGTCTACGTCTCCGACGAGGTCCACAACTGCGTCGACAAGGCCGTGGACCTCCTCGGCATCGGCTGGAAACAGCTGCGCAAGATCCCGACCGACGAGCGCTTCCGCATCCGCCTCGACCTGCTGAAGCAGGCGATCGCCGCCGACCGCCGGGCCGGCCTCGTGCCGGCGATCGTGGTCGGCAACGCCGGCACGGTGAACACCGGCGCCGTCGACCCGCTCGACGCGCTCGCCGACCTGTGCGCCGCCGAAGGCCTGTGGTTCCACGTCGACGGCGCCTACGGCGCGCTCGCCAGCGTCTCGCCGCGGTTGAAGCCCCTCTTCAGCGGGCTCGAGCGCGCCGACTCCGTGGCCGCCGACCCGCACAAGTGGCTCTACGTCCCCTACGAGGCCGGCGCCGCCCTCGTGCGCGAGCCGGGCCGGATGGCCGACGCCTTCCGCCGGCCGGCGCCCTACCTCGTGCACGACCCCGACAGCCCGGTGGCGGGCCCCGTCTCCTTCAACGAGCGCGGGCCCGAACTCTCCCGCGGCTTCAAGGCGCTGAAGGTCTGGATGGGCCTCAAGCGCCACGGGCGGCGCGGGTACGCGGCCGCCGTCGAGCACGACGTGGCCCTGGCACGCTTCCTGGCCGACACGCTGCGTGCGCGGCCCGACTTCGAGCTGATGGCCGAGCCCGTGCTGTCGATCGTCGCCTTCCGCTACCGCCCGGCCGGCCTCGACGACGAGGGCCGCCTCGCGCGCCTCAACCGGCAGATCGTGAACCGGCTGGTCGGCTCGGGGGCCTTCTTCCTCGCGCCGACGCTGCTGAAGGGCCGCACCGCGATGCGCACGGCGATCGTCAACTTCCGGACCGGCGAGGACGACCTGCGCGCCCTCGTCGAGGAGACGGCCGCCGCCGGCCGTGCCCTCCTGGCGGGCTGAGCCGCGGTCGGCTTCCCCGAAACCACCGAATCGATTAAGTTTCCCCGGTCAGCCCGCCTTCAAACCCCAGCGGCCCCTCCGGCATCTCAACGTTCGGAAGAGGCGACATGGAGGGACTCGCACAGGCGGTGCTCGGAGAAACGGCCATCCCGATCCGGGACGACGAGGACCGCCGGGCCGTCGAAAGACGGCTCGTGAGGGACGCCCAGAACGGGGACCTCCTCGCCTTCGAGCGCCTCTACCGGGAGAACGAGAGAAAGGTGTTCGCCTTGTGCCTGCGGCTGACGTGCGACGCCTCGCTGGCCGAGGAGCTGACCCAGGAGGTGTTCGTGCGCGCCTGGCGCAAGCTCGCGACGTTCCGCGGCGACAGCGCCTTCTCGACCTGGCTCTACCCGATGACGGTCAACGTGGCGCTGAGCGAGCGCCGCTCGCGGCGCCGGCGCGAGGCGCGGATCGTGGCCACCGAGGACCCCGTGCAGCTCGAGCCGACCCCGCGGGCGCCCCGCCCCGAGGCGGGCTTCGACCTGCAGAGGGCGCTCGCCACGCTGCCGCCGGGCGCCCGGGCGGTCTTCGTGCTGCACGACGTCGAGGGCCGCACGCACGAGGAGATCGCGACGCTGTTGGACCTGGCCACCGGGACGTCCAAGGCGCAGCTG
>JBGASI010000662.1:0-2402 GCA_044229815.1 Vicinamibacteria bacterium
GCGCCGCGGGCGGGCGCGCGGCGTCGGAGGCCGCCCGCGGCGCGAGACGAGAGGTGCGGCTAGCTCAGCGAGTCGAGCAGCTTCTGGAAGCGGCCGGCGTGCGACTTCTCGGCCTTGGCGAGCGTCTCGAACCAGTCCGCGACCTCGGTGAAGCCCTCGGCGCGGGCCGTCTTCGCCATGCCCGGGTACATGTCGGTGTACTCGTGGGTCTCGCCCTCGACCGAGGCCTTGAGGTTGAGCGCGGTGTCGCCGATCGGCAGGCCCGTCGCCGGGTCGCCCACCTGCTTGAGGTAGTCGAGGTGGCCGTGCGCGTGGCCCGTCTCGCCATCGGCGGTCTCGCGGAAGTTGCCGGCGATCTCGGGGTAGCCCTCGATGTCGGCGACCTTCGCGAAGTACAGGTAGCGACGGTTCGCCTGCGACTCGCCGGCGAACGCGTCCTTCAGGTTCTGGTGCGTCTTCGTGCCCTTCAGGTCCTTGGCCATTCGTGTGCTTCTCCTCTTTTTCCTTGTTAGCGGCAGTTCCTGCACAGCCCGGTGAAGTTGACCGAGTAGTCCCGGACGCGGAAGCCGGTCCCGCGCGCGTCCGGCAGCGGCACACCGGGAACGAGATCGTCTTCGAGGTCCACCAGCTGCCCGCAGCCGTCGCAGACGAGGTGGTGGTGGCGCGCCGTCATCGGGTCGAAGCGGGCGACGGCGCCGGCGTGGTGCACCTTGCGCGCGAAGCCCTGCGCGACCAGCGTCTCGAGCACGCGGTACACGGTCGTGCGCGACAGGCCGGGCAGGCGGGCGCACAGCGCGTCGTAGACCTGGTCGGCCGTCGGGTGGTCCTTGCGCTCGGCGAGCTCCTCGTACACGGCGCGGCGCTGGATCGTGAGGGCGAGCCCGCGGCGGCGGCACTCGCCCTCGAAGGCGAGCAGGCGGTCACGCGAGATCGGCGGGCCGGGCATCTGTTTGGTAAGTTATGCCAAATAGCGCTTCGTGTCAAGTAGCCCCCGCCGCCCCGGGCAGGCGGCGCTAGAATCCCGGCCATGCACGCCCCCCAGCCGCTGCGCCTGCTGTCCTGCGCCCTCGTCCTCGCCCTGGTCCTGCCGGCCACCGCCCTGGCCCAGGCCGAGCCGGCCGCGGTCGCGGCCGTCCTCGGCGAGGAGATCCTGCCGCCCGACGTGGCGCTCGACCAGATCCGCCGCCACGTCACGGCCCGCGTGGCCCCCGCGCCCGTCGCGACGAGCGCCGCCGCGTGGGCGACGGTGGCGAACACGACGCGCGAGCGGCTGCTGCGCGACGTGGTCTTCCACGGCTGGCCGGCCGAGTGGCGCGACGCCCCGCCGCGCTTCGAGGAGACGGGTGTCGTGCGGGGCGACGGCTACCGCATCCGGAAGCTGCGCTACGAGATCGTCCCGGGCTTCCAGGGCGCCGCCCTGCTCTACGAGCCGGAGCACGTGGACGGCCGCTCGCCCGCGATCCTGAACGTGAACGGTCATGTCGGCCCCGTGGGCAAGGCCGTCGAGTACAAGCAGAAGCGCTGCATCACCTTCGCGCGCCACGGCATCCTGGCCCTGAGCCTGGAGTGGCTCGCCTTCGGCGAGCTGTCGGCGGCGGGCAACTCCCACTGGTTCGGCGCCCACCTCGATCTCGTGGGCACGCACGAGCTGGGCCTGTTCTACCTGGCGATGCGCAGGGGGCTCGACTACCTGCACGCGGACCCCCGGGTCGACCCCGCCCGCATCGGCATGACGGGGCTGTCCGGCGGCGGCTGGCAGACGATCGTCCTCAGCGCGCTCGACGAGCGGATCAAGGCCACGGCCCCGGTGGCGGGTTTCAACGGGATGGCCGCCAAGGCCATGGCCCGCGCGTACGGCGACACCGGGGACGTGGAGCAGTCGCCGGCCGACTTCTTCGTCGGCCTCGACTACCCGCACCTCGCCGCGCTCCTCGCGCCGCGCCCCGCGCTCCTCGTCTACAACGCCGAGGACGACTGCTGCTTCCGCGCCGGCATGGCGAAGCCGGTCGTCTTCGAGCCGGCCCGAGCCATCTACGCCGCCTCCGGGCGCCCGGACGGCCTCTCCTGGCACGAGAACCGCGACCCGGGCACGCACAACTACCAGCTCGACAACCGGCAGGCGGTCTACCGCTTCTTCAGCCGCGAGTTCCGCCTGCCGCCGTTCGAGACCGACAGCCCCGAAGCGGCGCGCGAGGTGCGGCCCTACGACGAGCTGCTCGTGGGCCTGCCCTCGGACAACCTCACGATCCTCGACCTGGCCCGCAGGCTCGCCGCCGGCCTGCCGCGCGGCTCCGCGCCGGCGGCGGCGCAGCGCGAGGGCCTGGCCCGCGTCGTCCGCTACCGCGCAGCGACGATCGAGCGGGCGTGGACGGTCGCCGTGACGAAGCACGCGGGCGTCGAGA
>JBGASI010000663.1:0-2393 GCA_044229815.1 Vicinamibacteria bacterium
CCAGGCCGGTCACCAGGAACACGGCGTTGAGGGCCAGCAGCGCGGCGACGAGCTCGGAGTCCGTCTCCGCGGCCGCCGCCTCGCCGCCCACGGTCGCCATGCCGCGCAGCAGCCGCGAGCCGACCGCGGCGCGGCAGGCCTCAGGCAGCAGTCCGGCGGTGGCGTCCCACGCGAGCGAGGAGTGCAGCACGTCCTGCAGCGTCGTCGTCGCGCCGATCTCCAGGTCCTCGTCGACCAGGCGCAGTCCCGACAGGCCGAGCCCGATCAGGTCCACGACGTTCGGCACGTCGTTCTCGGCGGCGAGCAGGCGCGTGCCGCCGGCGAGCGGGGTCGCGCCCTCGGCCGTGAGGGCGAGAGCCTCTTCGATGCGCGTGGGGCGATGGTAGCTGCGGATGCCGCGGGCGAGCAGTCGGGTTTTCTCCTGGCCAGCAGGACATTCTAGCCGTTTCCACGCGGCCAGGGCCGCGTGGGCCGCCCGCGCCGGCGCCGTTACTTCACGAGGCCGAGGTCCTTCACCCGCTGCGCGTACGGTTCGAGCGGCGGCCAACGCGGCGAGGGCAGCGTCTGGTACCAGTAGGCCGTCGCGCACACGTCCTGCGGCGCCTCGAAGTTCTCCCAGGTCGACTCGTCGGCGGGCGCCGCGTAGGCCGCGGGGTCGAAGGGCCGGTGGTTCCGGACCAGCTCCGGGCGGCTCTCGACGGGCAGCTTGCGCAGATCGCTCACGCTGTCGCCGGCGATCTGCTGCAGCGTGACGCGCAGGGCCTTGCGGAAGTAGACCGGGTCCGGCACGTGGTAGCGGTAGAAGCCCCAGACGCCGTCCTTCTCCTCCGTGAGCGGGGCGCCCTGGTAGAGGTGGGCGAAGCGGCCGAGTCCCCAGGCGGAGCCGACGAGGTCCTCGGTCCCCGTGCCCACGAGGGTCGGCCACTCGCGATCGTCGTCGAGGTAGACCTTCAGCTCGCCCTCGCCGAACCAGGCCGGGCGACCGTAGCCGGCCGCGCGCACGCCCACGTTCGCCCCGAGGTAGCGGCCGCGCCCCTCGATCCGCGGCAGCACCTCGAAGTCCCGCTTCGGCGTCGTCGGGTTCTCCCGCCGGTAGCGAGCGTGGAAGCAGGCGAGGTCCGCGGGCAGCGCGTCGCCGACCGTCACGTCGACGTCGTAGTACAGGTTCGCCGCCTTCGGCGACTCGTTCTGGATCGTCAGCCGGGCGCGCGAGCGGAACGGCATCGGCACCACGCTGTTGAAGGAGCGGCCCTCGGGGTTCGAGAAGAGCGCCGACTCGAACGCGGTCTGGCGGGCGAAGGGCAGGCCGAAGAAGTCCTGCAGCGGGGCCTCGACGGAGGGCCAGTCCTGGCCGTCCCAGTAGGCGCGCACGACCCAGCCGCGCAGCGTCTCGACCTGGCCGGGCACCGTCAGCCAGATGCGTCGCACGACACCGGGGCCCGCGACGTCGGCCAGCGTCACGGTCTCGCCCGGCGCCACGCTCTTCGAGGCGGCGCCCTTGCGGCCCTCCTGCGTGCGCCCGCCCGCCCCGCGCGCGCCGGTCGGGTTCTCGAAGGAGTACCAGCGGGTCTCGACGCCCGGCGGGACGTCGTAGAGCTGCTGAGCGCGCGCGGGTGTGGCAGCCGGGGCGAGGCAGCAGGCGAGGAGAACGGCCGTGGACCGTGGCGCTCGAGACACCGGGGCACCTCCCATGATGGGCGCCACTATACCCGCCTCGGCCGGGTGCGCTAGCGCGGCCAGAGCCAGGCGAAGGCGCCGGCCGTCAACAGCCCGTAGAGCAGGCCGTCGAGGATCTCCTTGAACACGACGCCGAGGGGCTTGCCCCACCAGATGGCGGCCGGCAGCTGGGCCCCCGAGTAGGTCAGGAACGCGACGGTTCCGGCGACACGGAACACCTCGAGGTACGGGGTGCCGGGACCGAGCACGCGGCCCGCGAGGTAGGCGACGCAGATCCCGACCACGACGATGTAGGCGATCCACAGCCCCATCGCCCGGCCCATGTCGAAGGGCCCGCTCGGGACGATCGTCGCGAAGCCGACCGGACCGCGCTTCTGCTTCTCCAGGAAAGCCGGCTCCTTCATTTCGGCCATCGACGTGACCCACGGGAAGCGGTACAGCCCGGGCGCCAGCGCCTGCTTGCCGAGCGCCTCGAGCACCGGCGCCTCGTCGGGCAGCCGCCGCGTGTCCGACTTGTGGTGCGGTAGCACCATCCAGACGAGGTTGCTGGCGACGAACACCAGCACCGTCGCGACGAGAATCGGCAGCCACAAGGCAGCAATCGACACCATGCGCACCTCCAGGACGGGAACACGACAGCAGAAGCCGGAAAAGTTGGACGCCAGTCTACCGCAGCCCACCCAGGGGGGTCTGGGGGGACGAAGTCCCCCCCGGCC
>JBGASI010000664.1:0-2391 GCA_044229815.1 Vicinamibacteria bacterium
AGCTTGTAGACGAAGCTCAGTACGGCCTCCTGCAGGAAGTGCAGGCTCTCCTTCATGCTGCCGCTCGTGTCCAGCACGAGCACGACCGACAGCGGCACCCGCTCGCCGGCCTCGCCCTGGCTCGAGGCCTCGCGGAAGTAGGACACGTCCTGCTTCACGCCGTCCTCGAAGAGCTCGATGTCCTTCGGGCCGAGGCCCTTCAGCAGCTTGCCGTCCTTGCCGAACACGACCGCGGTCACGGAGACCACGTCGACGCCGACCTCGAGCGTGAACGGCTGCTGCGGCTGTGCCGGCGGGGCCTGGGCGCCCGCCGGGAGCGCGGCGAGCAGGAGGCAGGCGGCGGCGACCCCGAACGGGTGCCGGCGGCTCACGCGGCGTGCACCGTCAGGCGGCGGCGGCGCAGCCAGCGCGCCGCCAGGTACAGGGTCAGCCCGAGCGCGACCACCACCAGCAGGGGCACGAGCACGGCGAGCACGAAGGTCACGACGGAGACGAGGTCCTCGACCACGCTCAGCAGCGGGTTGGCGAGGCCTCCGGTCACCGTGGTCGATGCCGCGCGCAGCGCCGACTTCGCGGCGTGCGGCACCAGCGCCGAGGGCGCGCCCACCGCGGTGCCGAGCACGATCGAGGTCAGCGGGTCGGAGACGGTGCCGAGCACGGAGGCGGCCAGCAGGGCTCCCGCGGCCGGCCGCAGCGGCGTGCCCACGACGTCGAGCGCGTGGTCGACCGCCGGGATCTTGTCGCCGACGATCTCGATCACGGTGGCGACGGCGAACACCGCCAGCGCCTTGTTCGACGCGAGGAACTGGAACGAGGGCCCGAGGTCGAGCACCCCGAGGCGCGCCAGCCCGCTCGCCAGCAGCAGCGGCAGCCACGCCCGCAGACCCGCGGACGCGGCGAGCGCGATCGCGAGGGCGAGCGCCGGCAGGAACTCCGTCACGGTGCCGACATTCATGAATCGAGCCTAGGACCCGTGCAGCGGGGTGTCAAGGAGCGGCCGCGGCGTCGGGCTCGAGCACGGCGCCGAACGTCTCGACGTTGCGCATCCGGCGCTTCGCGTACTCCATCGTCCCGCGCTGCTGGCGGACCCGCACGACAGTGGCGCTGCCGGCCGAGAGCGCCACGTGGGCCTCCGCGCGCACGACGTCGCGCCAGCGCGGCGCCGCCGACGTGCTCTCGTTGAGCTGGTAGGCGAGGCCGAGCCTGTGGATCCCGGCCGACTCGCCGGGAAGCTTGAGCGGCAGGCCGATCTCGCCGGTCGCGACCACCGGCGGGCCGGCGACGACGCCGTCCGCGACGGCGACGAAGACCCGGTCCGGCGCGAACACGAACGAGTTCACGATGGCCTTCGGCAGGTCCTCGGGGTCGAGGTTGACGTCGGTGTAGGTCACGAGGGGCTGGTCGTCGAGGCGCAGCTCGAGCCGCAGGCTCGGATCGGCGGGCGCGCTCTTCGGGTCCCAGGCCTGCCAGAAGCTGTCGCCGCGGATCACGACCTGCAGGCGCGCCGGCTGTGGCGGGAGGACCACCGGTGGCGCGGGCTGGGCCTGGGGCGCGGCCACCTGCTCGACGCTGCCGTCGTCGTGCTCGATGCTCTCGACCCGCTCGCGCGGGATCACGAGCAGGCCGTAGGGCGTCTGTACGCGGACGCGCCGCGTCGACTTCCCGACCAGCCGCCCGCTGACGCGGTCCCCGTTCAACAGCCGGACCACGTCGGCCCCGGCGGCCGGCGCGAGCAGGACGGCGCACAGGCACAGGCAGAGGGGGCGCATCTCTCCCCAGAGGATAGCAGTTGCGGGGGGAGCTATTTCCGGAACAGCCGCCGCAAGAAGCCGCCGCTCTCCTCGGGCTCGTCCGTGTCCTCGCCGGCGTGGGTGTGGGTCGCGACGTACTGCGCCGCCTCCTCGTGCTCGGGTCGCAGCTCGAGCGCCTTCCTGTACATGGACAAGGCCCGCGCCTGCATGCCCTTGCCCACGTAGATCTGTCCGAGCAGCGCCCAGGCGTCGGCCGTCTTCGGGTCCTCGCGCGTCACGCCGAGCAGCAGCTCCTCGGCCTTGCGCGCCCACTTCGGGTTCTTCAGGTAGCAGCGCGCCAGCAGGACCTTGCCGAAGGCCCTCAGCCTGCCGGAGGCCTTCTCCACGACCGGCTCGAGGAGCTGGATCGCGTCCCAGTACTGCTCTTTCTCGTGCAGCTTCGCGGCGCGGCGGATGGCGTCCTCGGCCTGGTGCGCGATCTCCTCCGGGTCGGGCGGCGGCTCGGGCCGCGGCGAAGGACGCGCCCCGGGCTCGGCCACGGCCGCTGCAGCCGGCGGTTCCGGGCCCGGTCGGGCCGTGGCTGGCCCTCGCGACCGTCCGAGCTGCGCCTCGTAGTCGGCGCGGCGGCGTGCGTCACGCA
>JBGASI010000665.1:0-4239 GCA_044229815.1 Vicinamibacteria bacterium
CAGGTCGTCCTGCGCGAGACCGGCGAGCACGGAGAGCAGCGCCACGTAGTTGAGTCGCACGCGGTCGCCGGGCGGCCGGCCCGGCGCCAGGCCGCCGCTCTCGATCAGCACGACCGGCGTGCCCCAGGCGGTGAGGTTGTCGCCGAACGCCCGCGGGTTCCAGTCCTCGTCGTAGCGGGCGATGCCGCCCGGCACGAACGGGGCGAGCGCGCGCGCCACGGCGGCGCAGACGCGGCGCGCGCGGGCGCGGCCGGGGGTCAGCGTGCCGGCCGCGTCCCCGGACACCGCCAGCAGCGAGATGCTCGAGAGCACGCCGCTGTCGCCGACCGTCGTGCGACGGTCCTGGTCGTGGAGGTTGAAGCCGAGCTCGGGCGAGAAGCGCTCCCGCAGCGCCTTCAGCAGCCGGCCCTCGGGCGTCGCCAGCACGAGCGCGTCGCGGTTGATGTCGATGCCCTGCGCGTTGCGCCGCGCGTAGCGCGCCGCGCCGTCGGGGTTCAGCATCGGCACGACCGCGAGCGTGAAACGCTCGAGCACCGCCTCGAGCCCGGGCGTGCCGCCGGCGAGCAGCGTGTCGACGACGTCGAGCAGAGCCGGCGTCGCCGAGGGCTCGTCGCCGTGCATCTGCGACCACAGCAGCACGCGGCGCTCCCCGCGGCCCAGCGTCAGCAGGTGGATCGGCCGGCCCTCGACCGAGAGCCCGGCCTGCTCGAGCGACAGCCGGCCCGGGTAGCGCGCGACGAGCGCGCGCAGCCGCGCCGCGAGCTCCTCGGCGCGCAGGCAGGGCGCGGCCGTCGGCACCACCCGCCGCGCGGGCCAGGACTGCCACAGCGTCGACGGCGCGAGCTCCGCGGGCGGGGCGGCGGCGAGCACACCGCCGACGACGAGAGCGACGGGGAAGAACAACGGCGACCTCCTGCTATCCCGTGGTGACCGCGGAGCCGAGCGCCTCGCGCACGCGCTCGAGCGCCGCCGGGTCGAGCAGCCGCAGCTCGAGCAGCCGGCGCACGCCGGCCTCGCGCAGCAGCGGTGCGGCGAGCGTGTCGGCGAGGGCGAGGTCCGCCGCCGGCAGCAGCCGCGTCCACTCCGCGCGGCGCGACAGCGGCCGGGTCTCGACCAGCAGCTCGTCGCCGCGCAGGCCGCCGATCACCGCCGCCGCGAACTGCAGCACGATCGGCGAGCGCGAGACGACGAGGACCATCGCCCCGGCCGGCAGGGCGACGACCGCCTTCTCCTGGGCGGGCAACGCCTCGACGTGCACGGTGTCGACGGGCGCGCCGCGCGCGAGCCGGCTCACTGCCGCCGCGTGGTACGGGAAGGCGAGCACCAGCGCCCCCGAGACGAGCGAGGGCTCGCGCTCGAGCTCCTCGAGCGTGCAGCCCGAGGCCGGCACGCGAAGCCCGGCGCGGATCTCGTGCGCCAGCAGCTCGAGCGTCTCGGGCCTGGGGTCGACGATCACCACGCGCTCGGGCGGCGCCGCGCGCGACCAGCGCTCGACGGCGGCCCGGATCTCGGCGCCCGAGTGGCCCCGGCGGAAGGCGGCGCTCAGCGCGAGCCGGATCATCTCGTCGAGGCCGCGCGCCTCGTCGATCGAGGACGGCGTGCCCCGGCAGACGTAGACGCCGGCCCCGCGTCGCAGCTCCACGTGGCCGGCCTTCTCGAGGTCGCGGTAGGCGCCGGAGACCGTGTTCGGGTGCAGGCCGAGCCGGCGCGCCAGCACGCGCACCGAGGGCAGGCGCTGGCCGGGAGCGATCGTGCCGCCGAGGATCTTCATCTCCAGCTGCGCGAGCAGCTGGTCGTGGAGCGGCACGCCGCCACGGCGATTCAGGACGAAGTCCATGCGGGTCACCGGCAAGGCTGGCGGATTATGGCAAACCCGCGACGCCGCTGCCATCGCCGCCGGGCAACCGGTGCGGCGCGCCGCTCAGCGGCAGGCACGCGCCGGGGCGAGCGGGACGATCCGATACACGCCGGCCTGGGGCGCGCGGAAGACGGGCTCGAGCAGGCCCGCCGCCAGCAGGCGCTGGCGGAGCTCGCGCCCGGGCGCCGCGCCGGGCCGCTCGTCGGGGCGCGGCTCACGGGGCGGCCCCGGGAAGAAGACGAAGCGTGCGCCCAGCTCGCGCGCGACGGCCAGCGCCGCTTCGGGGCTCTGGGCGCGGAAGAAGGTGCGCACGCGCTCGTCCCGCGCCGCCACCGTCTCCGGGGTCGTGAACTGCCGCCAGTAGGGGATGAACTCGGCCAGCGGCACGCGGCGGCCGGCGAGCACGACCACGGGCGGCACGAAGCTCACGCCGGGCCGCGTCAACACGACGTCGCCCGGGCAGCTCGCCGCCCGCAGCGCGGCCATCGCGCTCACCACGTCCGCGGCGCTCGGCTCGGGCGCCTGCAGCGCCCACCAGCTCGGCGCTGGCCGGCAGCGCCAGCGCGAGGACCACGGCCGGCGCCAGCGGCGCGCGCGCCGCCAGCGCCTCGAGCGCCGGCAGCGCGAAGAGCCACAGCGCGAGGCCGCTCGCCTGCAGGAAGTAGAAGCTCTCGTCGTAGGCGGGGTCGGCCGTGATGCGCAGGCACAGGGCGAGGGGCCAGCCGAGCAGGGCCAGCGCGCCCAGCGTCGCCGCCGGCGCGCGACCGGCGCGCAGCGCGCGCCAGGCGCCCGGCAGACCGAGCGCGCAGGCGCCCAGGGACAGCACGAGCCAGGCGAGACCGGAGATGGCGAGCGTGGCGCCCTGGGCCTCGGGCAGGCCGAACGCCGCGCGCGCCGGGTTGGCCGGGGCGAAGGCCACGAGTGCCACGCGCACCCCCTCGGTTCCGGCCGGCGCGGCGGACCCCGCGACGAGCGCGAGCACCGCGAGGGCGGCGGCGACCGCGAGCGGCGGCAGCTCCCGGCGCGAGCGGTCGAAGAGCCAGGCCAGGCCGAGCGCCGCCAGCAGCTGCGCGCCGGTGAAGACCTTGAGCAGGGCCGATCCCGCGGCGAGCGCGAGGGCGACCGCGACCCAGCCCCGGCCTTCGCCGCGCCCCGCGCGGACGAGCGCCACCAGCGCGACCAGCGCCATCGTCACGGCGGGCGCGATCGAGTTCGCGTAGAAGACCGCCTCGACGAAGTTGCCGCCGAGCTTGAAGGCCCAGAACGGCGAGCTGAGCAGCAGGCCGGGGAGCCAGGCGAGGTCGGCCAGCAGCGGAACGAAGCCGGCCAGGCGCACCGTCCACGCGCCCAGGCCGAGCGCCTCGGCGGCCGCGCGCAGGGCCAGGACGAGCGCGATCCCCCACAGCGTCACGTCGAAACGGTTGAGCGAGTCGTACGGGTGGATGCCCGCCCAGCGTGCAGCGGCCGCGCGGACCAGGTGGCTGCCGACGTGGTAGCGCATCGGCACGCCGGCGAGGCCGGGCACCTGCGGGGGATAGCCGGCGACGAGCTCCCAGCTCACGCCGACGTGCACGGCGGTGTCCACGTGCTCCCCGACGTCGAGCAGGAAGCGCCCGCTCGCGTCGACGCGGTTCGTGCGGTACTGCGTCAGCGCGAGCAGCGCCACCAGCGTCAGGATGGCCGGCAGCGCGCCGCGCAGCGAAGGCCCGGCCGCCAGGCCCCGCGGCGAGCGCCAGGCCACGAGCGGCAGGCAAGCGGCGAGCGAGAGCAGAGGGAACAGCCAGGCCGCTCCCGTGACGAGGCTCAGCCAGTACGAGAAGGCGCAGCCGAGCAGGCCGAGCGGGACGACCGCCGCGGGGTCGAGGCGCAGGCGCAGCAGGCGCTGCAGGCCCAGCCCCGGGCCGAGGATGGCGAGCGCGGCGAAGAGCAGATAGCGCAGGACCGCGACGGCGGGCTCGCTTCCGTCGGCCAGCGCGGGCCCCTAGATCTCGAGCTGCTTCGGGACGCGGGTGAGGCAGCGCGAGCCGGTCCGGGTGACGAGCGCGACGTCCTCGATGCGCACGCCGCCGCTGCCGAGGTAGTAGAGCCCGGGCTCGACGGTCACCACGTGGCCGGCGCGCAGCAGGTTCGGGCGACGGCCGATCGACGGCGCCTCGTGGATCTGCAGGCCCAGGCCGTGGCCGGTGCCGTGGAAGAAGCCCTGCATGCGGCCGTTCTTCACGCCGGTCCGGTAGCCCTGGCGCACGAACAGCGCCTGGATCGCGCGGTGCACGTCCAGGCCCTCGACGCCGTCTCGCAGCAGCGAGTGGCCCAGGCGCACGGCCTCGTGCACGATCGCGTACTGCTCGTGCAGCGCGAAGCTCGCCTTGCCGCGCACCACG
>JBGASI010000102.1:0-11000 GCA_044229815.1 Vicinamibacteria bacterium
GCCGCGACCCACTACGGCCCGGCCGCCGGCCTGCCGGAGCTGCGCCAGGCGATCGCCGAGGACTCGACGGCGCGGCGCGGCGTGCGGGCCACGCCGGAGATGGTCGTCGTCACCCCGGGCGGCAAGCCGATCATGTTCTACGTGATCCTGGCCTTCGTGGACCCCGGCGACGAGGTGCTCTACCCCAACCCGGGCTTCCCGATCTACGAATCGATGATCCGCTTCATCGGCGGCGTGCCGGTGCCGGTGCGGCTGCTCGAGGAGAAGGGCTACGCGCTCGACGTCGACCAGCTGATCTCCAAGATCACGGCCCGGACGAAGCTGATCGTCCTCAACTACCCGCACAACCCGACCGGCGGCACGATCCCCGAGTCCGGGCTGCGCGCGATCGCCGATGCCGCGGTGCGCCACGGCATCCCGGTGCTCGCCGACGAGATCTACTCGCGCATGCTCTACGACGGCAAGCACGTCTCGATCGCGGCGCTGCCGGGCATGGAGCCGCTGGCGATCGTGCTCGACGGCTTCTCCAAGACCTACGCGATGACCGGCTGGCGGCTCGGCTACGGCATCATGCCCGCGCCGCTCGCCCAGGTGGTGGCCAAGCTGCAGACGAACGCGGTCTCCTGCACCGCGAGCTTCACGCAGCTGGCGGGCGTCCAGGCGCTGCGCGGCGACCAGTCCGGCGCCGAGGCGATGGTGGCCGAGTTCAAGCGCCGGCGCGACGTGATCGTCGACGGGCTGCGCCAGATTCCGGGCTTCAAGTGCCCGCGGCCGCAGGGGGCCTTCTACGTGTTCCCGAACATCACGGGCACCGGCTTCTCGGCGCGGCCGCTGGCCGACCGGCTGCTCGACGAGGCCGGCGTCGCCTGCCTCTCGGGAACCGCGTTCGGCGAGTGGGGCGAGGGCCACCTGCGCTTCAGCTACGCCAACAGCCTCGACAACATCAACGAGGCCCTGCGCCGGATCCGGGACTGCCTGGCCGGCCCTAGAGCTTCTTGAGCAGCACCTTCGAGCGGCGTCCGCCCGCGTCGTAGCGGGCGCGCCGCTGCGGCGGCAGCTCGTCGGGCGTGCCTTCGACGAAGCCGGCCTTCGCCTGGAACCAGTTGAAGGCCTGGGTCGACAGCGCGAGCAGCGTCTCGAGGCCGGCCTCGCGGGCCTTCGCCTCGACGAACTGCGCCATCGTGCGGCCGATCCCCTGGTTCTCGTGGGAGGGCCGCACGTAGAGGCAGGCGAGCTCGCCCTTCCGCTCGTCCGGGTAGACGTGCAGCGCCACGCAGGCGATCGGGTTCCTGTCCACCTCGAAGATGTAGTAGTCGGCCAGCTCGCGCTCGATCATGGCGCGCGAGCGCGGGGCGAGCTCCTCGCTCTCGATCGAGCCGCGGATCAGCTGCTCGATCGCGCGCACGTCGCCGCGCCGCGCGCGGCGGATCTGCCGGTACTCGTTCGCGTAGACCAGCGTGCCGATGCCCTCGTTCGAGAACACCTCCGCCAGCAGCCCGTCGTCCACGTGGCCGTTGACGACGTGGACGCGCGGGACGCCGGCCTGGCAGGCGGCGACCGCGTGGCGCGCCTTCGACAGCTGTTCGGGGGCGACCAGCCCTTTCTGCAGCGCCTCGGCCAGCTCGGCCGTCGCGAGCTGGCGCGCGACGCGGCCGTCGAGCACGAGGCCGTCGCTCGTCGTCATGTAGACGAGCTTCACGGCGGAGAGCGCCTTGGCCACCTCGACCGCCACCGCGTCCGAGTTGATGCGGAAGGTGTGGCCCTCGCCGTCCATGCCGAGCGGGGCGATCACCGGCACGATGCCGTTGCCGAGCAGGGTCTGCAGCAGCTCCACGTCGATCCGCTCGACCCGGCCGGTGAAGAGGTGGTCGACGCCCTTGAGGATGCCGAGCGGGTGCGCGATCACGGCGTTGGTGGCGGCCGCCCGCAGGTCGGCGGCGTTGAGGCCCTCGAGGATCTCGTGGGTGAGCCGGTTCGCCGCGTTGATCGCCAGGTCGAGCGTCGACAGGTCGGTGATGCCGGAGCCCTCGAGGTCGCTCGGCACGATCCCGCGCTCGTCGGCGAGCGCCCGCATCTGCTCCGAGGCCCCGTGCACGAGCACCGTGCGGATGCGCAGCGACCACAGCACCGCCACGTCCATCAGGATGTTGCCGAAGTTGTCGTCGGCCACGGCCGCCGCGTCCACCGCGACGACGAAGGTCTTCTCGCGGAACTGGGGCACGTACTGGAGGATGCCCCGCAGGTCGGTCGGTCTCACGGGCGCGAACTTAGCACACCCCGGCGGCCTTCTCGTCGCGCCGGCAGGCGCCGCGGGCGCGGCTCGCGGTATGCTTCGGCCTTCCCCGCCGCGAGAGAAGGAGACGATGCCGGAAAACCGCCGCATCTTCGCGACCTGTGACATCGGCCAGGAGGCGTTCGCGCGCCTGCGCGAGAGGGGCTGGCAGCTCGAGGTGTACCCCGAGCTGCAGCCCCCGCCCCGGCCGCTGCTGCTCGAGCGCGTGCGCTCGGGCATCGACGCGCTGGTGACGACGCTGCGCGACCGCATCGACGAGGAGGTGTTCGCCGCCGGCAGCGCCGCCCGTCTCGCGGTGGTCTCCCAGATCGCGGTCGGCTTCGACAACATCGACCGCGCGGCCGCCAACCGCTACAAGATCCCCTTCACCCACACCCCGGACGTGCTCACCGAGGCGACCGCCGAGTTCGCCTTCTTCATCCTCGGGGCGGTCGCGCGCCGGCTCTACCCGGCAGAGGCGCAGGTGCGCGAGGGCCAGTGGGCCACCTGGCACCCATGGCGGCCGTGGCTGGGCGACGAGGTGACGGGCCGCACGCTCGCCGTGATCGGCATGGGCCGCATCGGCAAGAGCGTCGTGCAGAAGGCGATCGGGTTCGACATGGACGTGCTGTGCCACGACCCTTCGTCCGAGGAGCGGGCCTTCGTCGACAGCGTGCGGCGCGTGGTCGAGCTGCGGCGCAGCGAGGGGCTGACCCGGCGCGCGCAGCGGGTCGAGGTCGTGTCGCTGGAGGAGGCGCTGCGGGGCGCCGACTTCGTCTCGCTGCACGTGCCGCTGACGTTCCCCGGCACGGCCGCGGAGCCCACCCACCACCTGATCGACGAGGCGCGGCTGCGGCTGATGAAGCCGGGGGCCTACCTCGTGAACACCTCCCGCGGGCCGGTGGTCGACGAGCAGGCCCTGGCGCGGGCGCTGCGCGAGGGCCGGCTCGCCGGCGCCGCGCTCGACGTGTTCGAGCAGGAGCCGCTGCCCGCGGACAGCCCGCTGCGCGACGCGTCGCTCGTGCTCAACCTGCGCCTCTTCCCGCACGCCGCCTCCGCCGCGCGCGCCACCCGCCTCTCCGCCGACCCGGACGTCGGGATGGCGGGGCGCTGCGTGCAGGGCGTGATCGACGTGCTCGAGGGGCGTTACGGCGGGGACCCGTAGCGGATGCCGTTCGTCGTCAACCAGGAGTCCTTCTAGCCGAGGGCCTCCGGGAGGCAGGCGGATGCGGAGCACGACGGTCTTCGCGACGAGCACTCGGCGCGTCGCACGGAACCTGGCGCTGCTGCTCGCGACGGCGAGCGGGGCCGCGGCGCAGAGCGGGGGCGCGCCGCCCGCGCCCGCCCCGCCGGCGCAGCCGCCGCCCGCGGCCGCCGCCGAGCCCGCGCCGTCCTTCAAGCTCTCCGGCCTGTTGTTCGGCGACTACTACTACCTGGCCCGCAGCCACCGCGACGCGCTCGAGGGCCAGAACGGCTTCTGGCTCAGGCGCGTCTACCTCACCTACGACCAGGCGCTGGCGCCCGCGCTGGCCCTGCGCGTGCGCCTCGAGCTGAACAGCAAGGGCGACTTCAAGTCGACCGGCGTCCTGGCGCCGTACCTGAAGGACGCCTGGCTCAAGTGGAGCTTCGGGGCCCACTCGCTCGCGGCCGGCCTCGCGCCGACGCCGAACATCGACTTCGTCGACGGCTTCCAGGGCTATCGCCAGCTCGAGAAGAGCCCGCTCGACCTCTACCGCTGGGACAGCTCGCGCGACCTCGGCCTCGTGGCGCAGGGCCGCCTGGGCGCCTCCCGGCGGACGCAGTACACGTTCCAGTTCGGCAACGGCTCCGGCACCGGCTCCGAGACGGACGCGGGCAAGAGCCTGCGCGCCGAGCTCGTGCAGAGCTTCGCCGGCGGCCTGGTCCTCGAGGCCTACGCCGACTGGCAGGACCGTCCCGCGCGGGCGGACTGGTCGACGCTCGAGGCGGTGGCCGGCTACCAGGCGCACCGCTGGCGCGCCTCGCTGCAGTACGCCCGCCAGCGGCGGCGCCGCGCGGGCCCCGAGGGCCGCGACCTCGGGCTCGATCTCGTCTCGGCCTTCGCGACGGCGCGCCTCGCGCCCCGGCTCGGCCTCGTGGCGCGGGTCGACCGCGCGTTCGATCCGGTCCCGGGCGGCGAGGCGCTCGACTACCTGCCCTTCGCCGAAGGCGTCCCCGCGCTGTTCTCGTACCTCGCCGCCGAGCTGTCGGTCGCGAAGACCGTGCGCGTCGTCCCCAACGTGGAGCTCGTCCGCTACGGTCGCGCGGGCGACGGCTCCCGGCCGCACAGCGACCTCGTGCCGCGCCTGACGCTCTTCGCCAGCTGGTAGCGCGTGCCGGGCGGCGGCCTCAGAGGTCGCGCGTCTGGAACAGCCTCAGCGCGAGTCCGAGCGCGACGAGCAGGTACCCGGCGGCCCAAGCGACCATCAGCGGACTCGGCACCGAGCCCGTGGAGAAGGGGCCGAGCGCGAGGTCGCGCACGATCGGCGGCTGCATGTGGTGCGCCGCCAGCTGCCACAGCGACTCGCTCGGCACCAGGAGGCTCGCGCCGATCCCGATGTAGCGCGCCGTGGCGTTACCGGCCAGCGTGCCGGCCTGCTCCAGCCAACCGCCGATGAAGGCGAGGCCGTACAGGCCGAACACGGCGACGCCGTTCGCCAGCGTCGTCAGCCGCGTCCCGCCGAGCAGCGCCAGCGTCAGCAGCAGCGCTCCCTCGAGCAGCAACAGCGGCAGGGCGCGCGCGGCGTTCGGCGGCGTGTAGTCGCCCACCACCCGGGCCACCAGCAGCACGCCGCCGCACAGCAGCGAGGCGTAGAGCGTCAGGATCGCCAGGCAGCCCAGCCCCTTGCCCAGCGCCACGGACCAGCGCGGCACGGGCTTCGTGCACAGCGTCTCGATCACCCCGGAGCCGATCTCGCCCGCCAGCGTGTCGACGGTGACCAGCACCGAGGTCATCACGATCAGGAAGTTCGCCGCGTAGAGCGCCGCCATCACCACGAAGCTGAGCAAGAAGCGCTGCTGCGCCGGCGAGCCGTGCGCGCGGATGTCCCGCGCCACGAAGTGGAAGCCGAGCGCGAAGAGCAGCACGAACGCTGCGCCGAAGACGAGCGCGGCCGCCAGGATGCGGCGGCGGCGGGCCTCGGCCAGCGTCAGCTGGGCGATCGTCAGGGCGGCCCTCACCCCACCACCTCCATGAAGACGTCCTCGAGCGTGCGGCGGCGCGCGGCGAGGTGATAGAGGCCGACCCCCTGCGCCGCCAGCCAGCGGCTCAGCTCGGGCAGGCAGGCCTCGCCCTCCACCCGCAGCAGCACGGCGCCCTTCTCGTTGCGCAGGTCCCGGCCGAAGCCGGAGAGCCCCTCGAGGATCGCCGGCGAGGTCCGGTCGAGGCGCAGCTCGAGCTCCAGCTCGCGCTCGTCGCGGCCGAGCGTCATCTCGCGCACGACGCGGCCGTCCTTGACGAAGGCCACGCGGTCGCAGGTCAGCTCCACCTCGCTCAGCAGGTGCGAGTTGAGGAAGACGGTCGTGCCCCTCGCCTTGAGCCCGCGGATCACGTCGCGCACCAGCCGGCGGCCGAGCGGGTCGAGGCCAGAGGTCGGCTCGTCGAGGAACACGAGCTCCGGGTCGCCGAGCAGCGCCTGCGCCAGGCCGGCCCGCTGCTTCATGCCCTTGCTGTACTCGCGCAGGCAGCGCTCGCCGGCGTCGCCGAGTTCCACGCGGCGCAGCAGGTCGTCGACCTGGGCGTCGAGCGCGGGGCCCCCGAGGCCGAGCAGGCGGCCGTGGAAGCGCAGCAACTCGCGGCCGCGCAGCCACTCGTGGAAGGCGAAGTGCTCGGGCAGGTAGCCCACGCGGGCCCGGGCCCGGGGGCGCCCGATCGGCGCGCCGAAGAGGCGCGCCTGGCCCGCGCTCGGGTGCACGAGCCCGAGCAGCATCTTGATCGACGTCGTCTTGCCCGCGCCGTTCGGGCCCAGGAAGCCGAAGACCTCGCCGCGGGGCACGGACAGGGTGAGGTCCGAGACGGCTGTCTTGGCGCCGAAGTCCTTGCGCAGCGCCAGCGCTTCGAGCGCGGGTTCGCTCATCAGGCTAGCGGACCGACTCCGCCATCTCGAGGTGCTGCAGGCCGTCGCCCGGCCCCGTGATCGCGAACGACCGCGCGCCGTCCGACCACAGCAGCAGGGACTGTTGGCGCACCGGGCGCTTCGTCCCGTCGGCCGCCGAGGGCGAGGGCGGCAGGTAGGTCACGAGCAACCCCTTGCGGCCGACCACCTCGACCTCACGGTAGGTGCCGCCCTGCACCGGCACGGGGACGAGCAGCGTCGTGCGCCAGTCGATCGAGCGCGAGAAGGCGAGCGCCTCCTCGGCGCTCAGGCCGGCCACGCGCAGGCCGAGGCGGCCGAGCGTCGCGAGGTCGAAGCCCTCCGGCAGGTCCACCTGCGGCACGGCGGACTGGACGAGCGCGAAGCCCGCCTCGGGCCGGTCCGGCTCGCGGCCGGGCTCGGCCTCGCGGGCGTAGCGCAGGGCCAGCACCGGCGGCAGCTCGATCTCGAGGCTGGCCCCGTTCCAGAAGGCCGGGATCTCGATCTCGTCCGCGCCCGCCGCCAGCGCCAGCGCCTCGAGCTTCGCCGTGTCGATCGTGACGCGGTAGCTGCCCGGCCGGGCCACGGCCGCCTCGGCCAGCGCGTAGTGGCGTGGCAGGAAGGCCGGCTGACCCGCGGTGATGCCGGCCGCGAGGCCGCCGGCCTCGGGGCTGTCGACGGTCTGCGGCTTCTCGGGCGGCACCACGACCTGGACCTGGTCGGCGACCAGGCTCTTGAAGTCGAGCCCGCCCTTCGCCAGCCGCTCGAGCCTCGTGGGGTCGAGCGGCACGGCCGCGAAGTGCTTCACCCGGAAGAGGTCCAGGAAGTCCCGCGCCGCGGCCCGCACCGGCTCGAGCGTGAAGGCGAGCGCGACCGCGCCCACCAGCCCGGCGCCGGCGAGGGCGGGCGCGAGCCGTCGCAGCGTCCCCGGCTCCTCGCGCCGCGCGTCGATCCGGTGCAGCCGCTCGCCAAGCCCCGCCGCGAACTCGGGCCGGGGCTCCTCGCGCAACCCTGTCAGGAAGTCGTCGTTCACCGTGCTCCTCCTTCGTCCCAGCGGGCCCGCAGGGCGGCGACCGTGCGGTGCAGGATCGTCCCGACGTTCGACTCGCCCAGGCCCGTCGCCTTCGCGATGGCACGGTTGGTCTCGCCCGCCCCGTATTTCAGGGCCAGCAACTCCCGCTCCCGCTCCGGCAGCCCGGCGAGGAGCGTCCGCAGCCGGCGCCTGTCGGCGTCGGCGAGCGCCGCGGTCTCGGGCGTCGCCTCGTCGCGAGCCGAGTCGTCCTCGAGCGGCACCTCGGGCCGAGGCCGCCGGAACTGGTCGATCGCGACGTTGCGGGCGATCGCTACGAGCCAGGTCCCGACGGCCGCCCGCTCGCGACGGTAGCGGTCGCGGGCCCGCCAGGCCTTCTCGAACGTCGCCGAGGTCAGGTCCTCGGCGGTCGCCCGGTCGAACCCGCGGTAGCGGAAGTAGTTGAAGACGCGGGGCAGCTCCGCCGCGTAGACGGCGTCCCAGTCGACGACCTCACGATCGGCCGCAGGAACGAACCACGCGAGCAGTCGCACACCACCCATGCCGTGGAGAGATACGCAGGTGCGGCGAAAGTATCACAGGGCCCCGACGCGGGCGGCCGCGTAAGCCGCGATCGCCTTCGCCTGGCTCGCGCCGTCGAGGCCGGCCTCGGCCAGCACCATCGCCCCCTGGCCGCTGCCGAGGAAGTGGCCCTTCTTGAACGGGTGCAGCGAGTGCGCGCGGCCGAGGTCCGAGCGCACCCAGCGGTGCAACGTCGGCAGGGTGAAGCCCGTGATGCCGATCGCCTCCTGCGCGTGCGTCTCGGGGAAGAGCCGGGCCTGTTCCTCGGCCGGCAGCAGGTCGAACAGCTCGGCGCTCGCCACGTAGTAGACGCGCGCGTCGAGGCCGGTCTCCTCGAGCAGGGGCAGCGCCTGCTCGACGAAGGCGCAGGCGACGGCACTCTCCTGCAGCACGACGGTCACGTCGCCGCGGCCCTTCGGCGCGCGCAGCAGGTAGACGCCCTGCGCCGCAGCCTCCGCGGGCGCGAGCCCCAGCTTCGCGCGGTCGGGCACCGTCTCGTTCGGCCGTGTCACGAACGGGGCGATCAGCGCCGGCCGCCGCCGCAGGGCGGCGGCCAGCAGCGGGAAGCACTCCTGCGGGTCCCACGGCGTGAGCGTGATCGCGGTCCCGCGCGGGAAGTTCTCCTGCAGGAGCTGCAGCGGCTGTGGGTCGGCGTGGGTCGGCCCGTCCTCGCCGGTCTTGAGCCCGGCGTGCGCGCAGACGAGGACGATCGGGCTCCAGGGCCCGTGAGGGGCCTTCGCCTGCGCCCCGATCGCGTGCAGCCGCGCGGCGATGTGGCCGAGCGGCGCCAGGAAGGCACCGTAGGAGGAGCCGACGCCGATGTTGTGGCCGAAGGTCGACAGGCCGGACAGGATCCCGGCCATGGCGTCCTCGCAGATGCCGCCGGTCGAGAGCGTGCGGGCGCCCGGGTTCGAGCCCGCGTTCCAGAAGCCCTCGCCGAAGCCGGCGGCCACCGTGCTCACCGAGGTCGAGCCGAGCAGGTCGGCGGCGGCGACGAGCAGCGCGCCGCCCGAGACCTTGTTGAAGTGCGCGAGCGCGCGGCCGAGCTCGCCGCGCAGCGTCGTGACCGCCCCGGGCCGAAGCGCCAGCTCCGGGGGCGTCGCGTCGCCCTGCGCGGCCAGCTCGTAGACGGCCGCGACCCGCGGCGCGCCCGCGCGCGGCGCGCGCCCGCGCGCGGCGAGCCGCTCCGCCGCGGCCGCCAGCCTGGCGCCCATCGCCTCGGCCGTCGCGCGGTCGTCCTCGATCGCCTGCCGCAGCAGCAGCAGCGCGTCGTAGAAGCAGGCCTCCCGCTGTGTCGGGCCGTCCTCGCCCGTCTCGCAGCGCTGGCCCGAGCCCTCGCACGACGGCAGCGCGCACGAGGCGCGGGCGGATAGCTCTGCCAGGGCCTGGTAGAAGCCCTCGGAGCAGAGCTTGTGGCCCGCGCCGTGCGAGGCGCGGCCCTCGACCCCGTACTTCCAGCCCTTCAGGGTGCGGTAGACGATCGCCGTCGGCTGGCCGTTCGCGAGCCTCGCGGCGCGCCTCTGCGCCGCGAGCACCTGCTGGAAGTCGCGGCCGTCGGCCACCTCGATGACGTTCCAGTCGTGGAGGAAGAACAGCTCCATCGGCGTCCATTGCACGTAGTCGCCCGGCGCTTCGCCCTCGCGGCAGACGCGGTTCGAGTCGATCGAGGCCTGGTTCCAGTCGACGTGGACGACGACGTTGTCGAGCGAGGCCGCGCCCGCGGCCGCCAGCGCCTCGGCGACGCGGCCGGGCGTCAGGCCGCCCTCGCCCTCGACCACGTGCACGCGCGGGGCGTCCTTGCCGTAGCGGTCGCGCGCCGCGAGCGCGAGGCCGATCGAGCTGGCCACGCCGACCCCGGAGGCGCCGGTCGAGAGCCGCACGAACGGTGTCGCCGGCGTCGGGTGGCCGTCGAGAGCCTTCGCCTGGTGCTTCACGAACAGCGGCGTCTGCGTGATCGGGTTGCGGCGGAAGCCGAGCAGGTCCTCGAGCCGCAGCCGGTCCTTCGCGTCCGCCGGCAGCAGCGCCGGCCGGGCCACGCGCGCCAGCTCGTCGCGCAGGGCCCACATCGCGTACAGGCCCATCGCCTTGTGGCCGGCGGCGTAGGAGACGATGTCGGCGTCCTCGCGGTCGGGGCGCGCGAGGTCGTAGCTCGTCGCGTCGAAGAGCAGGCCGGCCACGAAGCGGCCCGACGAGATCGAGCCGCCCGGGTGACCCGACAGGGGGACGTAGTTGTAGAGCAGCGCGCACAGGGAGCGGTAGAACAGGTCGAGCGTCTCGAAGCGCGCCAGCTCCTCCGCCGGGAGCGGGCCAGGCTCGCCCTCGCCCGGCACGCGGATCCACTCGGCCCGCCGCTTCCCGAACTCGATGCCCATGATGTCCTCCTCCGCGCGCGTCGCGCAGCCCCGGTCGCCGCTCCCATTCTCGGCCCGTGTCACGTGCCTGCAGGATGAGGCAAATTGCCCATCCCCGGTGCTAGACTCGACGGCCCGGGCTGGAAGAGAGAGGCATCCCCTGAAGGTCCTCGCGTCGCTCGCCGTGCTGGCGTTGCCTGTGGCGACCGCGGCTGCCGCGCCTCCCGAGCGCCCGCCCCGATCCGAGACGCCACAGGCGCGCGAGCAGGCGCGCCTGTGCGAGCGCCTCGACCGCGAGGAGGGGGCGGCCGCCTGCCGCGCGGCCCTCTCGCTCGGCATCGGCCCCACGCGCCGCCGGGCCGTGCGCGAGCTGCTCGCGAAGCACCTCGTGCGCCTGGAGAAGTGGGACGAGCTGACCGACCTGTTCCGCGAGGACGTGCGCCTCGACCCGGCGGACCCCGCCGCCTGGCAGCGGCTCGGCTCGACTCTCCTCTTCGCGCTGGGGCAGCCGGCCGAGGCGATCGCCGCCCTGGAGCAGGCCGTGCGCCTCGCGCCCGGCGACGCCGCGGCCCGGCTCGACCTCGGGCTCGCCCTGGCCTCGGTGCGCCGGTCCGGCGAGGCCGTGGCCGCCCTCGAGGAGGCGCTGCGCCTCGACCCGACGCTCCTCGACGAGCGCCCCGCGGCGCGCGCGGGCC
>JBGASI010000666.1:0-2373 GCA_044229815.1 Vicinamibacteria bacterium
TCCGCCAGGCCGCGCCCGCGCCGACCGCCGCGCCGCGCTAGCCCGCGCGCGACGCGAGGCCCCTCACCAGACCCAGACCCGCACGCTCTCGCGCTCGCTCTTCACCTCGACGAGGTCCGTGAAGCGGACGCCGCCCAGCGCGCCCGCCAGCCGCGCCAGCCGGACGTGGCCGCGCTCGTCGGGCAGCGCCTCCAGCGCGAGCCGGAGCGGCACGTTGACCGAGACGTCCTCGCCGTCGCGCCCGTGCACGCGCACCTTCAGCGAGCGGCCCTCCTTCACGACCAGGACCTGCTCGTCCGGTTCCTCGACGCGGACGAGCTCGCCGTCGGGCGCCGCCTCGAGGGCAAGAAGCACCTCGCGCGCGAGGCCGACGTGCTCGAGCCCCTCGCCGGCGGGCACGCGCAGCTTGTCGGCGGGCGCGAAGGCGGGGGCGACCGTCAGCGCCGCCTGCGCGAGGACGAGCGGCACCGGCACTACGACGTGGTGGCCGTCGGGCCCGCTCTCGCGCACGTCCACGACCACGACGCCCATGCTGGCCACGGTGGCCAGCAGTGCGACCGGCACTCCCAGGATGATGGCCAGCTTGCCCATGGCTCCCTACTTCGCCGGCGCGGCCGGCGCGTTCTGCTCGTCGATCCAGATGTGCACGTTGCTCTCGCCGTCCTCGACGCGGACGATGTCGCCGCGGCGCTTCTGCAGCTCGGCGACCGCGGCCTGGATGTTGGCCTCGTCGCCCTCGCCCGAGAGCAGCGCGTCGACCAGGCTGACCGGCACCTCGACCCGCACCGTGCCGTGGCGCTTGCCGGCCGGCTCGCCCGGAGCCTTCTCGGCCTTCGCCGCGGTCTTCGCGGCGCCGGGCTTGCTGTCGACGAAGATCTGCACCACGTCGCCCTTGCGCTGGACCTTCACGTTCTCCTCGGCCGACTCGACCGAGACGAGCTCGGCGTCGCCGGCGGCGGCCAGCTGCTTCCAGACGTTGCGCATGTCCGAGAGCTTCATCCCGTGGTGGTCGCCCAGCTTCAGCTTGCCGTGCTCCTCGATGAGCCCGGGCGAGGCCTTCAGCACCGCCTCGACGACGCCCATCGGCACGTTGACCCGCACCTTGGAGGCCTTGTCGGTCTCCTCCACGCGCACGTGCAGCCACGCGGGTCCCGCCTGGGCCAGGGCGCCCGACGCCGGCAGGAGGGTCGCGGCCAGCACTCCGATTCCCAAGAAACACTTGCTCATTGCCTCACTCCTCATCTGGGGTCTCCCGCTCGGGCCCGCGGCCCTTCGTCGTTCACAGGCTGTTACGCGCAGGACCCCGCGCGGGTTCTGCTAAGTGCGGGTCCATCTTTCTGGACGCGCGGCCCTTCCCGCGCCTTCAGTTCGATAGACTGCGGGGATGACCGAGGCCCTTGACCACCGGGAGCTGTGGCTCGTCCGCCACGGCCAGACGCCGGCCAGCCTGAACCGGCGGCTGGCAGGCTGGGAGGACGTGCCGCTCACCGAGACAGGCGAGGAGCAGGCGGCGGCGCTGCGGCCCGCGCTCGACGGCCGGCGCTTCGACGGGGTGTGGTGCTCCGACCTGCGCCGCGCGGTCAGCACGGCGCGGCTGGCCTGGGGAGACGCGGTGCCCGACCGCCGCCTGCGCGAGCTGAGCTTCGGGGAGCTCGAGGGCATCCCGTACGAGACGATGGATGCGCGCTGGCAGGAGGCCCTCGCCCGCTTCGAGGCCTTCGCGCCCCCGGGGGGCGAGAGCCTCGAGGAGCTGCGCGCCCGGGTCATGTCCTTCGTCGACTCGCTGGCGCCCGGGCGGCACCTCGTCTTCACGCACGGCGGCGTCGTGCGCCTGCTCTCGCGCGAGGTGGGCGAGGACGGCTTCGTGCCCACGGGGACGCTGCTGGTCCTCGACTGGGACGGGCGGCGGCTCGTCTCGCGCCGCGACGGCGAGGGGAACGCGCGATGAAGCGGCGCCAGTTCGTCGGCTGCGGCGGCCTCGTCACCGCGGCGGCGGTGAGCGGCTCCGCGCCGGACCTGGCCCGGGCCGGCCAGGCCGCGCGGCCCTTCGACGTGCCCGCCTTCGAGTTCGAGGAGACGGGCGTTGCCGCGCTGCAGGCGCGGATGGCCGGGGGCGAGCTGAGCGCGCGCGCGCTGGTCGCCGCCTACCTGGCGCGGATCGCCGCCCTGGACCGGCAGGGCCCCCAGCTGCGCAGCGTGATCGAGACGAACCCCGACGCGCTGGCGATCGCCGACGCCCTCGACGCCGAGCGCAGGGCGAAGGGCGCGCGCGGGCCGCTGCACGGCATCCCCGTGCTGCTGAAGGACAACATCGACACCGCCGACCGCAACACCACGACTGCCGGCTCGCTCGCGCTCCTTGGCTCCGTCGCG
>JBGASI010000667.1:0-2368 GCA_044229815.1 Vicinamibacteria bacterium
GGCCGGCAGGGTGGCCTGCAGGGACTCGGCGATGGTCGCGCTCGCGACGGCCAGGCAGGCGAGCAGCACGGCGCCGAGCGCTGGGTGCGCCAGTCGAGGTTCAATGGCCCATGCTAGCGCGCGCGGCGGCTACGGGACGACCGAGAAGGCCTCCTCGACCGTGGTGTCCGCGCCGGCCACCTCGTCCCGGACGGCGAGCACGAGCGAGTAGTCGCCCGCCTCGAGGTCCGCGAGCGAGACGCCGACGAGCCGCGCGACCCGGCCGTCCGCCTCCGCGCGGATGCGCGTCGGCGCGGAGGCACGCACGACGGCGTCGCCCTGGCGCAGCTCCCAGCGTCCGCTCACGCGCGGCAGGCGCTCGGCCGCGTCGGCGGCGGCGCCGTGGACCTGGTACTGGCAGTAGAGGATCTGGCCCGGGTGGAACGTGCGGCCGAGCACGATCCGTGGCCGGTCGCGCCCGTCCACCTTCTCGAGCTCCGGCGTCAGGATCGGCGTCGAGAGCCGCAGGCCCTTCGCCTGTGGCACCTCGAACGTGTGGATCGCCGTGCCGATGCGCCCGCTGGTCGTGTCCCGCAGCAGCAGGCGCAGCTGCCAGACACCCGGCGGCATCCGCCACTGGCGCGAGACGATCGCGGGCGCGCCCGGCGTGACGCGCACCTCCTGCTCGAACGTGTCGCGCACGGCCGGTCCGCCGTCTCTCGGCCGCGCCTCGGTGATCGCGGCGATTCTCCGGGTGCCCGAGACGTCGGCCGGCAGGCGGATCTCGGCCGCGCACAGCGTCGTCACCTCGCCGCCGGCCGTCGGCTCGAAGTGCAGCGTGCTCACGCGCAGCGGCAGGTCGGTGGTGTCGGTCAGCGCCCGCATCGCCGCGCGTTCTTCCGGCGTGTGGCCGCCCGCGGCATCCTTCTTCTCGGCCTGCGCCCGGCTCGCCGCGGCCTGCACCGGGTTCTCGACGTAGTAGCGGCTGCGCGCCCGCACCGACAGGCCCTCGCGCGTGACGCGCACCTTCACCTTGCGCTCGCCCGGCTTCTGCGCCGTCGGCGAGTAGCCGAGCAGGTAGTAGGCCTCCGACTCGGAGGCCACCTGGCGCAGGCCGACGGCCGGGTCGTTCGTCAGCAGCGAGCGGCCGCCGGTGGCGACGGCGATGTCGCCGGCGCCGGCCATCTCGAGGTTCCGCTTGGTCGCCCAGCCGAGCCCGGGCGCCTCGTCCTCCCCCCAGCCGCTCTCGAGCCCGCGCGGGTCGTAGAAGTGGACGGCCACGTTCGCGCGCCGCGCCGCGTCGAGCAGCTCCGCGTAGCCCGGCATGTCGGGGATCAGGATGAAGCCCTCCGAGATCAGGAGGAGGGACTTGTGCCCGCGCAGCGGCACCAGCGAATCGAGAGCCTGGCGCAGGCCGCCCAGCGTCAGGTCGATCCGTCGGCGGGCCCGGGCATAGACCTCCTCGGCCAGGAAGCTCACGTTGCTCTGCCCGACACCCATGACGCCGCCCCCGCCACGGCTGCTGCCGCCACCGGTACCACCGCCAGCGCTGCTGCTGCCGCTGCCGCCGCCGCTGGCACCGCCACCGCCCCCAGCGCCCGCGCCGCCGCCAGCGCCGCCGCCGCCAGCGCCGCCACTGCCGCCACTGCCGCCACTGCCGCCGCCGCCGCCACCACCACCACCGACAGCGACAGCGGGACGTGCGGCACTGACGCCGCACATCTCGCTCGGCAGGCCCTCCACGATGCACATGGCCTGGAAGTCCGACAGCCCCGACATGCCGAACTTCGCACCCGGGTCGCGCACGTACTGGCCCTTGAGCCGGCCGACGACCGACTCCAGTTGCCGGTACTCCCAGGCGTTGCGGGCGGTCCACCACAGGCCCTGCTGCGGGGCCGCCAGCGTCACCCAGTCGCCCTCGCGCAGCTCGCCGCGGATGAACCGGCGCAGGGCGACCCGGACGTACTCGGAGGGCGTCGCCGTGACGTGCGCGTCGTCGAAGAACACGTAGAACGAGCGGCCCTCGCCCGGGGCGCGCACGCGTGCGGCGCTCAGCCGCGGGGGAGCGGCCATGGCCGGCACGGGCCTCGCGGCCACGACCACCGGCTCGAACGACTCGATCGTCTGGCGCTGGCCGCCCTCCTCGACGAGGAAGTCCTCGCGCGTCAGGCCGCTGACCGGCTTGCCGTCCCTGCCGAGGACGATGACGTCGAGGCGGACGACCTCGACCGCCGAGGTGAACACCGGCGGCTGCACGGGCGAGGGCGCCTGGACCGCGGCGCTCGTGCGGCCGGGCCCCGGTGCCGCAAGGAAGGCGGCGGCCGCAGCCGCCGCCCCGAGAAGGCGAAGGGCGAGCGTGCGCATGTCGTAGCGATACGCCGTTGCCGAT
>JBGASI010000668.1:0-2366 GCA_044229815.1 Vicinamibacteria bacterium
GCGGTCGAGCTGGCCCGAGAGCTCGACCGCGGCCGGGTGGCGCGGGTCGAGCGCGAGCACGCGTCCGAGCGCCGTGGCCGCGCTGGCCGTGTCGCCGGCGGCAAGGGCGCCGCGCGCGTCCGAGACTGCCTTCTCCAGGTCGCGCTGTGCCCCCTGCGCGCGCTCGAGGATCGCCAGCGCGTCCGCGTTCCTGGTGTCGATCTTCAGCACCTCGCGCGCGTGGTCCGCGGCCGCCGGGTAGTCGCGGTTGTCGAGGTCGGCCCGGGCCAGCTCGATCTTGCTCAGCGCCAGCTGCTCCGTGAGGATGTCGACCTGCTCCTGCGCGACGGTGGCCGAGGGAGCGACCGCGGCGCCGCGCGCGCGCAGCCAGAGCCCGCCCGCCAGCAGCCCCGCGAGCGCGAGCGCTCCGAGGCCGAGGGCCAGGGCGCGGCCGTGGGAAGGGGCGGGCTCCGTGTCGGGCACGTGGGTCGGCGGCGGCCCGGGATGCGTGCCCGGCGTGCGCATGGTCCCAAGCTGCGAGCGCGCGCCCGCCTCGCGCTGGAGCGTGAGGGCGTTGGCCCCGGCGACGCTCAGGCGGCTGCGGCCCGCCGGGCCCACCACGCTGCGGGGCTCGATCAGCGTCGCCTCGGAGTCGTGGGTCCCGGGCGCGGCGAGCGTCTCGCCCGCGATCGTGTCGCGTGCCGCGGCGAGCGCGCGCGACATCTCGCCGGCGTCCGCGAAGCGCTCCTCGGGCTTCTTGCGTAGCGCCTTCTCGACGACCGCCACGAGGGCCGCCGGCGTCTCGGGGGCGCAGCGGCGGATCGGCTCGGGCTCGCGGTCGCAGATCGACTGCAGCACCTCGGCCATCGAGGCGGCGTCGAAGGCCCGCCGTCCGGTGAGGATCTCGTAGAAGACGCTGCCGAGCGAGAACACGTCGCAGCGGGCGTCGGCCTTCTGCCCGCGCACCTGTTCGGGCGCCATGTAGTTCGGGGTGCCGAGGACCGTTCCCGTGCGGGTCAGCTCGGAGCCGCCGAGCCGCGCGAGCCCGAAGTCGAGCACCTTCACCTGGCCGTTCGGCTGCAGGTGGATGTTGCCGGGCTTGAGGTCGCGGTGCACGACGCCGCGCGAGTGCGCGAAGGCGAGCCCCTCGCAGAGCTGCTCGATGACCGAGAGCTTCTGCCCGAGGTGGGCTATCCCGTGCGAGCGGATGGCGCTGCGCAGGTCCTGACCCTCGAGGTACTCCATCGCCATGTAGGTGAGGCCCGTGCCGGGCTCCTCGCCGAAGTCGAAGATCGTGACGACGTTCGGGTGATTCAGCTGCGCCGCCGACTGGGCCTCGCGCTGGAAGCGCCGGCGGAACTCGGCATTCGCGGCGAGAGCCGGCGAGATCGTCTTCACCGCGACGTAGCGGTTGAGCAGCGGGTCGTGGGCCTTGTACACCTCGCCCATCGCGCCCTCGCCGATGCGGCCGACGACGCGGTACTTGCCGATGCGGTCGAGGTTCATCACAGGCGTCGCCCCCCGAGCCTCATGAGGATTGATGCACGGATCGTATCACGCGAACACAGCGACGGTTTCGGCGGATTCGTCGGGATCAGCTGCCGGTTCGGACACGAGCGAACAGGCGCTGGGCCTCGAGCAGCGCGCGCGCGGCGGCCACGGGGTTGTCCGCCTGCAGCGCCTGTTCGCCCTGGCTGAGCCGCGCGGCGGCCTCGCCGAAGCCGGCGGCCCCGGCCTTTCCGGCCTGCTCGGCGGCCTGGCGCGCCCCACGGGCCAGCGCGAGCGCCTCCTCGGCCCGCGGCCGGAAGGCGGAGCCCGCGGCGAGCGCCGCCTTTTCCGCCTCGGGGTGCGCCGGGGAGGCCTTCATCAGCTCGAACGCCGCCGCGGCGAGGGCCGGGCTGTTCGAGCCGGCCGCCGCCAGGGACGCGAGGGCCTTCGTCGTCGCGGTCTGCGCCGCGCGAGCCTCGTCGAGGACCCGGCGGGCGCCGGTGCTCTGCGGGTCGAGCTTCAACGCACGCTCGGCCTGCTTCGCCGCGTCCTCGAAGTCCCCGGCGTCGAGCCGTCGACGCGCGACCTCGACCTGGGTGTCGATCACGGCCTGGGCGAGGCTCTGCACCTGGTTGTCCTGGGCCGGCGGGACAGCCGGGGCGAACACCACAGCGCGCAGCCCCCACGCGCCGCCGAGCAGGGCCCCGAGGCCGAGCGCGATCCCCGCGTACCCCCCGGCGCGCGAGCGCGGCGCCGGCCCGCTGCGCGACAGCGAGCCGCCGCGCGACCCGGAGCCGGGGCGCGCCGAGTGCGCGAGCGCGGCGCGGGCGCCCGCCCGTCCGCCCGCTCGCCCCGGTGTCGAGGTCCACTCGGCCGCGGCCGAGCGCTCGTCGCCGAGG
>JBGASI010000669.1:0-2364 GCA_044229815.1 Vicinamibacteria bacterium
GGGCCGCGGCCGCCTCTTCCCGCACGCGCGACACCTCTCGCGGCGGCGCCTGCGCCTCGAGCCGGCCCAGCTCGGCGCGATTCCACAGCAGCGGCGTGACGTTGAAGAGGAAGAAGACGAAGACCAGCACGCCGGTCAGCAGGATCAGGAACTGCATCGGCACCTTGAGGAAGGCGTTGAACAGCAGGGACAGGCGGCTCTCCGTGAGGCTGCGCCCGGAGAGGTAGCGCTGCACCTGGCTCTGGTCGCAGCCGAAGTAGGCCATCGCCAGGAACGTGCCGCCGATGAGCCCGCTCCACAGCGTGTACGGCCGCGAGAGGTCCGTCGAGGTGTCGACGATCTCGAGCCGCCCGCTCGCCTGCGCCAGCGCCAGCGCGTCGCGCAGGCTCACCTGCGCCGGCAGCTGCGTCACCGCGACCGTCACGCAGGTGAGGATGCCGAACCAGACGAGCCCCATCTGGGCCACGTCCGTCCAGATCACCGAGCGGTTGCCGCCGTAGACCACGTAGAGAATGGTGGCGCCGCCCATGACGGCGATCGTGGCCGCCTCGCTCCAGCCGAAGATCACCGACAGCACCAGCGACGGCGCGTAGAGGGTGATGCCCACGGAGAGCCCGCGCGAGAACAGGAACAGCAGGCTGGTCAGCGTGCGCGTGCGCGCGTCGAAACGCCGCTCCAGGTACTCGTAGGCCGTGACGACGCCGGCCCGGTAGAAGAAGGGCACCAGGGTCAGGCTCAGCACGACCATCGCGAAGGGCAGGCCGAAGTAGAAGGCGAGGAAGCCCATGCCCTTCGTGTAGGCCTGCCCCGTCGTGCCGACGAAGGTGATGGCGCTGATCTGCGTCGCCATCACCGACAGGCCCGCGGCCCACCAGCGCATCTCGCGGCCGGCGAGGAAGAAGTCGGTGACGTTCTTCGTGCCGCGGCCGACCCACAGACCGAACCCCACGATCGCCACGAGGTAGGCGACCAGCACCACCCAGTCGGCCGTCGCGAGCGTCGAAGGACCGCTCAGAAGGGCCACCGCGAGAACAGGGCCAGCAACCCCATCACGACGAGGGCGCACAGCACGACCGAGACGTGGATCGCCCGCCAGGTGCCGAAGAGCGGCACCTTTTCATCCTGCTGCGGGAGGGGCTCGGGGCTGCTGCGGAGGGTCATGGGGGACGGGGTCGCACTGACCCCGTGGCGGGCCATTATGCGACAATCTCGGCGTGATCACGGGCTTCAACACGGACGTCAAGTACCGGGGCCTCGTGTATCACGTCCAGACCGAGGACAAGGGTCGCGAGAACCCGCTGATCGAGACGCTGATCTACAAGGGCGGCGAGATCCTGGCCTCGCGTCGGCTCCCCTACGCCGAGCTCGTCCGCGACGCCAGCACGGAGGCCGCCATCGCCCGGCTGATGGAGGAGCAGCACAAGGCCATGATCCTCGAAGTCAAGCGCGGTCGCTTCGCGCCCGCCGAGGAGCACCGGCCCGAGGATCTCTCGCTCGACGAGATCGTGCTGGCCTACCTCGTGGCCCGCGAAGCACGCGCCTGAGGCGCCCGCCCCTTGCCCCTGCCTCCGGACCACCCGCTCGATCCCGGCCAGGGCGTCCTCGAGCCGCTGCGCCGGCGCCTGGAGCTCGAGGAGCAGGCCTACGCCGAGGTGCTCGCCGCGGTCGACCGGCTGGCCGGCTTCGCCCTTCCCGCCGAGGCCGCGCCCGCGGCCCGCGAGCAGCTCGAGCGGCTGAACGGGTTGTGGCAGGCCGCGCCGCGGCCCCCAGGCGGCGGGCTCTTCGGCCGGCTGCGCCAGCGCGTCTTCGACGTGCTGGCGCCCGCGCTCGCACGGCAGGCCGAGTTCAACGCGGGCCTCGTCCGGCTGCTGAACGAACGGCTCGCAGCGCAGGACGGGCTCGACGCGAGCCTGCGCGAGCTGGCGGGCGCGCTCGTGCGCTACGCGCAGCGGGTGCTGCCCCTGCTCGACGCGCGCGACCGCGTGGTGTCGGCCCTCACGACGACGCGCGCCGAGCTGGTGCTCGACTCGTTCGGCCGCCGGCTCGAGGTCCACGCGCGCCGGGCGCAGGCTCTCGAGGGGCTGCTGGCCCTGCGTGACCGGCTCGAGGTGCTCGGCGAGGAGCTGCGCGCGCTGCGCACGTCGATCGCCGCCGGGGCGCCGTCGCCCGAGATCGCGGCGGAGGCGCACAAGGCCGCCGAGGCGTCGGTCTACACCGCGTTCGAGAACCGCTTCCGGGGCAGCCGGGAGGAGCTGCGGCGGCGCCAGGCGCCCGACGCGAAGCGCTTCGCGGGCCTGGCGCCGGTGGTGGACCTCGGCTGCGGGCGGGGCGAGTTCCTCGAGCTGCTGCGCGAGACGGGCATCG
>JBGASI010000670.1:0-3265 GCA_044229815.1 Vicinamibacteria bacterium
TGGCGTTTCGAGATCTGTCCTGCCCATGGGGGGCGGTGCTCAAGTTCGGGGGCGCACAGGTGACGAGGCTGCCGGGTCAAGGCCGAAGGAGGCCTGACGTACATGATCGAAGGTACCGTCAAGTGGTTCAACGAGTCGAAGGGTTTCGGATTCCTCTCGCGTGAGGGCGGCCCGGACGTGTTCGTCCACCACAGCGAGATCAAGGCGGAGGGGTTCCGCACCCTGAACGAGGGTGATCGTGTTCGCTTCGAGGTGGTGGACAGCCCGAAGGGGCCTCGCGCGGCGAACGTCAGCCGGATCTGACGACCGAAGAACCGCTGTGACATTCAAGCCCGGGGCCGAAAGGCTCCGGGCTTCTTGCTGTCTGCCCTGATGGATCCTGCGCTCTCGCCCAGCCTGCAGGGCCTGCTGCTGCAGGCGATCGGCATCGCCCAGTTCGCGGTGCTGAGCTTCCTGCTGGGCCGCTCGATCCGCCGCGACTACCTGCGCTACTGGTGGCCGGCCTGGGTGAGCCTCGCGCTCGCCCTCTTCGCGCTGTTCTTCGCCCTGCGCGTGCCGGCCAGCCAGCCCTATCTGGAGCCGCTCTACTACTTCGGCGAGTACGTCTTCGGCGGGTTGCTCGTGACCGGCTGCCGCGCCCTGGCCCGAGGCCGGCCCATCGAGCGCCCGTACGCGCTGCTGCTGTTGCCGGCCGCGGTCCTGGCCCTCGCCCTGCCGCGTCTGCACCCGAGCTTCTCGGTCCGCTTCATCCCGCAGGCCGGGGTGATGGCCGTGCTGTTCGTGCTGGCGCTGCGCGAGCTGCGCCGTGCCCCCCCGGCCGGCGGCGGCCGGCTCGGCAAGCCGCTGCTGCAGGTGTCGCTCCTCGCGCTCGCGCTCTCCTTCCTGCACTACGTGCCGGTGCTGTGGTGGTCCGCCGCGAGCGGCCACGAGCTCCCCGGTTCCTACTCCTCCTACACCTCGCTGTTCGATCTGCTGTTCGAGACGCTGCTCGGCTTCGGCACCCTGATCGTGGTGATGGAGCGCGAGCACCGCGAGCTGGAGGTCGTGAACGAGGAGCTGCGCGCCGCCCGCGCGCAACTCGAGCTGCGGGCCCGCGTCGACCCGCTGACCAGCTCGCTGAACCGCCACGCCTTCTACTCGATGGTCGAGGGCGGCCGCTCGGCGCAGGCCGTGGCCGGCTGCGTCGCCGTCGCCGATCTCGACGCCCTGAAGCCGATCAACGACACCTTCGGCCACGCGGCCGGCGACGCCGCGATCCGCGCGGTGGCGCGGGCCATCCGTGCGGTGGTGCGCGCGGACGACCTGGTCTTCCGCTGGGGGGGCGACGAGTTCCTGGTGGTGCTGTTCGGCGTTCCCGAGGAGGAGGCGAGGCGACGGCTCGACACGCTCGAAGAGCGGCTCACGGCCGTGGCGGTGCCGGGCTCGCCCGAGCCGCTCGCGATCGGCGTCTCGACGGGTGTAGCGGCGTTCGAGTCGCTCGCGGGGCGCGCTGCCCCGCCGGAGTAGGCGGACGAACGGATGTACCGGCGCAAGGCGGCCCGGCGCGTCGGCCAGCCGGCGTCCCGGGCCTAGCCGCCCGCGCCCTCAGCGCAGCGGCAGCGCCGGGTCGCCGAGCAGGTTCCAGCCGGCCACCGCGGACCACGCGCGCGGGTCGCGCGCCATGGCCTCGCGCTTGGCCCGGCGTATCGCCTCGCCGAGGGTCTGCGCCCGCGGGAGCTCCTCGTACAGCCGCCCGTAGAGGATCGACTGGGCGGCGAGGTCCACGATGCCGGCGGGCCCGAAGCTGGCGAGCGCCCCGCCGTGGGGACGCAGCAGCAGGGCCTCGTTGAGCGAGTCGCCGAACAGGTACGTGAACATCTGCGACTCGCAGGCCCAGGTGAGGACGATCGCCTCCGGGCCGTCGGCGAGCGCCGGCGCAGCGCCGCCGACGCCGCTCACGTCGTCCGTCGTGAGGAACCCGGTGTTGCCCCACTGCCACGGCGCGCCATGGGAGAACACGTGCAGCACGCCGGCGCCGTCGGCCAGGCCGCGCAGCAGCGTGTCGCGCGCCAGCGCCGGGTCGCCCCGCCCGTCCGCGAAGGTCGCGCTGCCGCCCAGCGCGGCGGCCGCCCGGCGGGCCTCCTGGAAGAAGGACGGCACGCCCGGGGTCGGGTCGTCGCGCTCGGCGAGGAACAGGTGGCGGCCCGACTGCGCCCGGACGACCCCCGCCTGCCGCTCGATCTTGTCGACGAGGGCCGTCGCCTCGGCCACGGTCTTCGCCGGCAGCCGCCCGATCGCCACCTCCGGCAGGCCGTCGCCGTCGAAGTCGGCGTAGCGCGTTTCCGAGGGCACGCGACCGAACGTGCCGTCCCAGGCGTCCGGCGAGCCGGATCGCCGCGGCGACCGCCTCGGCTTCGACCGCGCCCGCGCTGAAGCGGTCGTAGGCGCGCTCGACGTCGAGCACGCAGGCCGTGCGGCCCTCGGCGCGCTTCAGCCCCGCGAGCCGCTCGGCCTGCGCGGCGAAGAGCGGGTGGGTGAGGACGAGGTAGCTGCAGTCCGAGAGCGCGGGCAGCCGCGGGTCCCAGCCGCTGACGCGCGCCGCCACCGGCGGGCCGCCGGCCGCGGCCGAGGCCTGCAGATCGAGGTGGTCGAGGTACGCCCAGGCGAGGCCGGGTTGCGGGGCGTCCGAGGCGTAGCTGAGCGTGAGCTCGTTGTGGGAGCCCGCCCCGTCCTGCAGCACCGCGCGGGGCAGCGTGCCCTCGAGCAGGCCGGGGGCCGTGCCCTCCACCACCAGCGAGCCGATCGGTACACCGTTGACCGCCGCGTGGATCTCGTGGCGATAGGGCCCGTAGCCGAGGACGCGCAGCCGTACGGGCACCGGGTCCGGCGCCCCGGCCAGCGTCGGCAGGGCGAAGCTGCCCGCCTCGGGGTCCGGGCTGGGCCAGGTCGGCGAGTCGTAGCCCACCTGGTCCCACAGCCAGGGGTCGGTGCCGAGCGGCGCCGAGGCGAGGTAGAGCGTCGAGCGCTCGACGCGCAGCCAGCCGGCCCACGCTTCGTCTCCCTCGCGGGTCAGCGCGACACTTGGGCGAGGCTGTCCGCGCCAGCTCACGACGAAGGGCACCTGCGACGCGTACAGCGTCGTGAGGCCGGTCGCCTCGAAGACGACGGCCTCGTCCGCGCCGCCGGGGTTCTCGACGTGCGACAACACGCTGGCTCCCGCCCGGGTCACGCGGGCTTCTGCCAGGGGCAGGCGTTCCGAGAGACCCGCCGCCGCGAGGTCGCTTCG
>JBGASI010000671.1:0-2357 GCA_044229815.1 Vicinamibacteria bacterium
ACCACGCGCCGCTGCGGCTACCTGCAGGCCCTCGGCTCCGCCGAGGCCAGGCAGCGCTGGGCGGAGGCGGCGTTCGCGGCCGTCCGCGTCTCCCGCTGTTCGCACTCCACCCGCCTCGCGCAGCGCGTGGCCGAGCACCCCGGGCGCGCGTTGTTCGTGGAGTCGCCCGGGGAGGGCGCCCCCTGCTGGAGCTACGAGTCGGTCGCGCGCCGGCTCGAGCGGACGGCCGCCGTCTTCCTGCGCGCGGCGCGCGGCCGGCCGCGGGTGGCGATCCTCTCGGCGAACAGCGTCGACTCGGCCTGCGCCGACCTGGCCTGCCTCGTCCACGGCATCCCGGTGTCCCCCGTCAACCCCGAGACCGAGCTCGACGGCCTCGGCTGGATCCTCGAGCGCCTGAAGTTCAACGTGGTCGTGGTCCAGAACGAAGAGCAGCGACAGCGGCTCGAGCGGGCGGGCCTGAGCGGGGCGCGCGTGTTCCTGCTCGACCCGCACGCGCCGCTGCGCGGAGCGACGGACGCCCGGCTGGCCGAGGCCGTGGCGCAGCTCGCGCCGGCACAGATGGAGCGCGCCCTCGCGGCGCACCAGCCCCCGGCCCTCGACGCGCCGGCGACGGTGATGTTCACCTCCGGCAGCACCGGTCTGCCCAAGGGCGTCGTGCACACCGGCCACGCGCTGGTGACGAAGCGCTTCGCGCGCGCCGCCGCCCTGCCCGCCGTCGGCGTCGACGAGACGCTGCTGTGCTACCTGCCGCTGTTCCACACGTTCGGTCGCTACCTCGAGATGCTCGGCATGCTGTTCTGGGGCGGGACCTACGTGTTCGCCGGCAACCCCTCCTTCGAGACGCTCGCGCGGGCGCTGCCGCTCGTGCGGCCGACGGGCCTCATCGGGATCCCGCGCCGCTGGGCGCAGCTGCGCGAGCGCTGCCTGGCGCGGCCGCAGGACGGTGAGGCGGCCCTGCGCCAGGTGGCCGGCGACCGGCTGCGCTGGGGGCTCTCGGCGGCCGGCCACCTCGCCCCGGCGGTGTTCCGCTTCTTCCAGCGCCACGGCGTCGAGCTGTGCAGCGGCTTCGGCATGACGGAGGCGACGGGCGGCATCACCATGACACCGCCCGGCCTGTACGAGGACGGCTCCGTGGGCCTGCCGCTGCCCGGCATCCGGGCGCGCCTGACGAGCGCGGGCGAGCTGGAGATCGGAGGGCCCTACGTCGGGAGCTACCTCGAAGACCCCGAGCCCGCCCCCGGCGAGGAACGCTGGCTCGCCACCGGCGACGTCTTCGTGCGCCGGCCGAGCGGCCACTTCGAGATCGTCGACCGGGTGAAGGACGTCTACAAGAACACGCGCGGCCAGACGGTCGCCCCGGCGGCCGTCGAGCGCAGGCTGGCCGACGTGCCCGGCGTGCGGCGCGCGTTCCTGGTGGGCGACGGCCGCGACCACAACGCCCTGCTGATCGTGCCGGACCGCGAGGACCCCGTGATCGCCGGGGCCGCGCCCGAGGCGCAGGACGCCTACTTCCGGCAGATCGTGGCGGCGGTGAACCGCGACGTCGCGCCGCCGGAACGCGTCGTCAGCTTCGCGCTGCTCGAGCGCGATTTCGACCCCGAGCGCGAGCTGACGGCGAAGGGCACGTTCCGCCGCAAGGAGATCGAGCGCGCGTTCGCGCCCGTGATCGAGTCGCTCTACCGCGCGGACGCCGTGCTGATCCCGTGCGGGCCCCTGCGGGTGCGGCTGCCGCGCTGGCTGCACCGCGACCTCGGCGTGCTGGAGCAGGACCTGGTCGCGCACGAGGCCGGCCTGCTCGACCGTCGCTCGGGCCGCGTGCTGGCCCTCGCGCCCCTGGCGGCGGGACGGGTGAGGGTCGGCGACCTGGCCTACCGGGTCGACGGCGAGGTGGTGGACCTCGGCCTGTTCGCGCGGCAGCCGCTGCTGTGGGCCGGCAACCCGGCGCTGCGCGCGTTCGCCCCGTGCAAGGACGGCTGGGACGTGCCGCTGGCGCGCGTGGGCCCGCAGGTCGTGGCCGTGGCCTCGGAGTGCGGTCGCCGCGATCACCCGCCGCCCGCGACCGCCGTGAACGAGCCTGGGCTGGAATACGCGCACGCCGTGGCGGCGCGGGCGCTGCTCGGGCGCGGCGCCGAGGCGCTGGCCGCGGTCGAGTGGATCGCCGGGCTGCTGCCGCACGCGGAGCCGCGCCTGGGTCGCCTGCTGCGGCGCCGGCTCGAGGCCCTGGCCTGGCACGCGGAGCTCGAGGTGCGCTGCCTCGCCTACCGCACGCTGCTGCTCGACGAGCCGCTCCTCGGCTACGGCGACCTGCTCGCCTCCTTCGTCCACGCGGGCAGGCCCTTCCTGACGGCCGAGAGCAT
>JBGASI010000103.1:0-10858 GCA_044229815.1 Vicinamibacteria bacterium
TGCTGGCGCCGGCGGGCATCCACGCGCGCCTGCTGCGGCGAGCTGGCGGGGTGTTCGTCTCGCTCGACGAGGAGCCGCGCGACGCGCTGCACCGGCCCTCGGCCGACGTGCTGATGGCTTCCGTGGCCGAGGCCTACGGCGCCAGCGCGGTCGGCGTCGTGCTGACGGGCATGGGATCGGACGGCACGGAAGGGCTGCGGGCCATCCGCGCCGCCGGCGGCCGCACGATCGCCGAGAGCGAGGAGACCTGCGTGATCTACGGCATGCCGAAGGCGGCCATCGAGGCCGGCGTCGTCGACCGGGCGGTGCCGCTGGGCAGCGTGGCCGGAGAGATCCTGGCCGCAGTATAAGATCGTCCAGGAGAGCTCGTGGGCCTGCAAGGCAATCTAGAGGACCTTCCCCTCCTCGACATCATCCAGATGGTCTCGTTCAGCCGGAAGACGGGATACCTGTCGATCGAGATGGAGGGCGGGGAAGGCGCCATCGTGTTCCACGGCGGCCTCGTCGTCGCGGCCTTCACGACCGGCTCGCCGCCCTCGGACCCGCGGATCGCCCAGCTCTCGAAGGACGCGCGCGAGAAGGCGGTTCGAGCCCGGCTCGGCTTCGCGCTGGAGCAGCTTGCCCGCCTGCGCGAGGGGGCGTTCGGCTTCGAGCTGACCGAGGAGATCCCCCTCGAGATCGGCGGGCGCGACATCCGGCTCGAGACCCTGGCGCGGGGCATCAACCCGCAGGAGATGCTGCTCGAGCTGGCGCAGGGACTCGACGACGACCGCGCGCAGTCGACGGCGGCGGTCGAGGCGTCGTTCGCCGACGCGAGCGGGGGGGCGCTCGAGGAGCCGCCGATCGTCCCGGCGGCCGCCACCGAGGCGGACCTGCTGGAGGGCACCGGGCCCGACCCGCTGGCCGGCGTGCGCACGGTGCCGCTGCCGAAGATCCCGCGCGAGCTGGTGGACACGAGCGCTGTCGACGCCGCTCGGCCGGCCGAAGAGCCGCCCCCGTCCCCTGCCGAGGCCGTCTCTGCCCAGACGACGCCCAGCCTGCAGCTCCCGCTCGACGAGGAGTTGCCCCACGCGCACACGATCCTGCTCGTCGACGACGAGGCCGACGTGCGGCAGATCCTCGGCCGCCACTTCGAGGCGCACGGCTACCGGGTCGAGGAGGCCGGCGATCCCGAGGGAGCGGCGAAGGTGGCGGGCCGCCTGCGCGAGTCCGCCACGCCCTTCGTGCTGGTGAGCGACCTCGGCATGCCGGCCACGGGCGGCGCCTCCTTCTACGGCGGCTTCGAGGTGATGAAGCGGCTGTGGAAGATGAACCTGCGGCCCCCCACGTTGATGATGACGGAGAGCCTCAGCCAGTCGCTGAAGCTGCGGGCGAAGCAGATGGGCGTCCTCGCCTTCGTGTTCAAGCCGACGCTGAGCAAGCTGAACGCCGTCCAGTTCGAGGCGGACCTCGGCGCCTTCGCGGGCAGGCTGCTGAAGAGCGAGCTGCCGCGGCTGGCCGAGACGGCTGCCCTGCGCCAGCCGCGTCAGCGGCGCCGCAGCTCCGTGCCGGCGCCAGGGGCCGCGCCGGAGGCCTCGGAGGCAAGCCCCCCGCTCGACTTCCTGAAGCGCCGCCTGGTGGAGTTGCGCCATGGCGGCGGAGACGCCAACCAGATCGCGATCCTCGTGATGAAGGTGGCGGAGGAGTTCTTCGAGCGCGCGCTGCTGTTCGTGGTGAAGAACGGCGAGGCCCGCGGGCTCGGCGGCTTCGGCGTGGCCCCGCGCGAGGAGACGCTCAACCTGCTGGCGCGCCAGGTCACGATCCCGCTCGGCGAGCCCTCGCTGTTCCGCGACGTGGCCCTCTCTCGCCGCCCCTTCTCGGGCCCGCTGCCCGCCGACCGCTGGACCGGGCACCTGCTGGGCCGCATCGGCCGCTTCCAGTCGAAGGGCGCGGTGCTGCTGCCGCTGGTCGCCCACCGCGAGACGATCGCGCTGCTCTTCGGCGACAACCCGGCGAGCGGCCGGGAGGCGACCCGGCTGACGGCGCTCGAGGTGTTCGTCGAGCAGGCCGGCATCGCCCTCGAGAACGTGTTCCTGCAGCGCAAGCTCCAGGCGCTGAGGGACAAGGGCGTCGAGGGGCCGGCCTAGGGTAGAATCCGCGCCGAGAGGGCACGCCGATGTCGCAGGACGAGCTGAGCCGCAAGGGGCAGGACATCCTCCAGATCGTGTCCAAGGCCAAGGAGTTCACGGAGGAACTGCTCAAGGAGAACGAGCGGCTGCGCTTCAAGATCGCCTCGCTGGAGGCCGCCGGTGGCGCGCAGGCGAGCGACGAGCGGGTCCAGGTGCTGCAGCGTCGCGTGCACGAGCTCGAGGAGAAGCTGGCCGAGATCGAGGCCCGCTACCGCAAGGTCGAGGAGGAGAACAAGGAGTTCGCCGACCGCTACATCGAGATCGAGGAGCAGAACAACAACCTCGCGAACCTGTACGTGGCCTCCTACCAGCTCCACTCCACGCTCGACTTCAAGGAGGTCGTGAGGATCGTCCAGGAGATCGTGATCAACCTGATCGGCGCCGAGGCCTTCCACGTCCTGATCGTCAGCGAGAAGACCGGGCAGCTCGAGGTCGAGGCCTCCGAGGGCCAGCCTCCGGGGCGGACCTCGATCCCGCTCGGCGACGGCCTGATCGGCCGCGCCGCGCAAACCGGCGAGAACTACTTCGCCGAGCAGGTGGGCCGCGTCACGCCCGCGCCCTTCGAGGAGCCGATCGCGGTGATCCCGCTCAAGATCAAGGACTCCTCGATCGGCGTCATCTCGATCAACAAGCTGCTCGTCCAGAAGACCGAGTTCACGACGATGGACTTCGAGCTGTTCACGCTGCTCGCCGGCCACGCCGCCACCGCCGTCTTCTCCTCGAAGCTCTACTCGGCCTCCGCGCGCAAGCTCACGACGCTGCAGGGCTTCCTGGACATGCTCAAGCAGAAGTAGCGCGAGCGGGCGTCGTCAGCCCTCCACGCCGAAGTCGAACAGCTTGCCGGCCGCGGTCCCCGCGCCCATCGCGACGTTGCCGCCTCCGCCGTGGAAGAAGCAGTACTCGCCGGGCCCCAGCGGCGTCGCGGGCGAGACCCGGTAGGCCCCGGGCGCGAGCTTCTCGATCCTCATCTCGACGGTGTCCTCCGAGCGGGCTCCCGAGCTGCCCCCGAAGGCCCCCATCTCCCCGACGACCAGTTCCCGTCCGTTGTCCTTGGTCTGCATGCGCGCCAGCACGAACTCGTTGGGGCTGGTCGCTCCGCCCACCCAGCCGGCGAAGCCGCCGCTGTTTCCCAGGCCCGAGCTCCTGCTCTCGAAGTAGAAGTAGAAGACCGGTGCGGTCTTCCGGGTGCGCAGCGGTGCGTGGGCCGAGCGGACGACGGCCCGCCACTTCATCTTCTTGAGGCCCATCGTCATCGCCGAGGTGAACATGCCCCCGGTCTTGCCCTGGGAGAACACCGCCGGCTCGAGCCCCACGAGCTTGGGGGAGCCCTCGCCGGCGTCGATGTAGATCCCGGCGTCGTGGGGGGCCAGCGGGTCGTTCGGGTCCGGCGCTGGCGCCGCCGGAGCCGGGGCGGGCGCGGCCGGCTGCGAGGCCACGGCGGCAGCCGCCGGGCTGAGCATCACCGCCAGGACGGTGTCGCTCACGCCGGCCTGCTTCAGGCGCACCAGGTCGTCCGCGGTCACGCTGAAGGCCGTCTTCGCGGCGCCGCGGATCGCCGCCACGACCACCAGTTCTCCCAGCCCGGCCTTGACCATCTTCACGACGTCGGCGTTGGTCAGGGCGGCCGGGTCCGCGGCCGGTTTCGAGCGGACCTGGCCCGCCGCGGCCGGCACCGTGCACAGCGCCGTCAGCGCGAGCGACGTGGCCGCTAGCCAACCCCCATGCTTCATGACATCTCCTCCCTGGAGAAGGAAGGCGTGAGCGCGACCCGGATCTCGGCCAGGTTGATGCTGCCTTCCGTAGGGCTCTCTACCGGGCTCGAGTGCCCGCGTGCAGGCTAGGGACCGCGCCCGCGCGGGACAAGTGACACGAGACGACGAGCGAGGGCGGCGACGCGACGTGTCACGTCCGGATGCTCTAGTGACATCTCCCGTCGCGCATGCTAAGAAGCACGAGCCGCATGAGTGAGTCGACCACCACCACTGCGCCATCCAGGTTGGACTCCTGGAAGGAGATTGCCGACTACATTGGCCGGGACGTCCGCACGGCCATCCGCTGGGAACACGAACGCGGTCTGCCGATCCACCGGGTGCCGGGCGGGCGACGGGGCAGCGTCTTCGCCTACGCCGACGAGATCGACCGATGGCTCAAGAGCCGGCCCGAAGCCGCCGAACCGCCTCCAGCAGCCGTCCCCGCCGACTCGGCCGCCGTCGCGCCCGGGCCGGCGATTGGGGGCGGGAGCGCGCTGACACCGTCAGGCGCACCTCGTCAGCGGCGACGCGCTGTCGCCTTTGGGCTTGTTGCCGGTTGCGCTTTCCTCGTCGCCGTCGCCGCGGTGGTGGCCGCGCGTCACCCGCGCCCGGCGGCGCTCGCCGCCTCCCGCGTCGATCATCTCGAACTCGAGGCCCGCGCGCTCGTCGCACGCGGCGAGGGCGGCTCCGTGCTCTGGCGGTACGCGCTGCCGAGCCGAGCCGCCCTCGAGTTCTTCACCCCCGGGCTGGCGCCCTGGTACGCGGTCGCCGATCTGGACGGGAATGGTCAGGCCGAAGTGGTCGCGACGGTGCCGCTCTCCACGAATGCCGACGGCAGCGAGGTCCAGGACGAGCTGTACCTGTTCTCCGCAACCGGCGGCTTGATTTGGCAGCAGCGCCTGCAGGATCGGTTGACGTTCCGAGGCGGAAGCTTCGGGCCCCCGTGGGTCGCGGGGCACGTTGCCGTCTACAGCGTGCAGGGACAGGCGCGGATCGCCTGGTCGCAGGGACACCACACCTGGTGGCCGAGCCTGCTCCTGGTGCTCGATGGCGCCGGCCGCCGCCTCGGCAGCTTCGTGCACCCGGGGCAGATCCGCTCCGTGCGTGCCATCGAGGTCGCAGGTCGCCCGCTCGTGCTGATCGGCGGTGTCAGCAATGCCTTCCGTGCCGCCTTCCTGGCCGTGCTCGACGGCGCCACGGTGACAGGCCACGGACCCGCACCGGCCGACTCGCCTTTCGAGTGCACCAGTTGTGTCGCCGGGAATCCACTGCGCTACTTCGTCTTCCCGCCCTCCGACATCTGCCTCGCCAGCGGGCTTCCCTACAACGCGACGAGAGACCTCACGGTGCGCGGCGAGGGATTCGAGGCCTACACCCGCGAGTCGAACGCCGGGGCCCCCCTGGCGGAGATGGTGTTCCGCTTCTCGCGCGACTTCGATCTGGTCGAGGCCCGGTCCGCCGACAGCTGGACGGCGCACGAAGCGCTCGAGCGGGCCGGCAAGCTCGACCACGGCGTCGCCAGCTGCCCCTGGTACGGCAACCCGCCGCCGGTTCGTGAGTGGGACCCCTCCGGTCGCTGGGTCGATCTGCGCCCGGTCGCGCCTCGATCCACGCACCTCGCGCAGCGCTGAAGCTGATGGGCGATCCGGAGCCGGATCGGCTGGACTCCTGGAAGCAGATCGCCGACCACCTCGGCCGCGAGGTGCGTACCGCGATCCGCTGGGAGCGCGAGCGCGGCCTTCCGGTGCACCGGGTGCCGGGCGGCCAGCGCGGGGCGGTCTTCGCCTACCGGAGCGAGATCGACGCCTGGCTCAGGAGCCGCGAGCCGATCGCGCCCGCCCCGGCCTCGCCCGCCCCGACCCCAGCGCCGCTGCCGGGGGAGAGGCCGCCAGCGCCCGGGCGGGCCCTGCGCCTGCCCGTCGCGGCCCTGCTCCTGTTCCTCGCCATCGTGGCCGGCGCGGCCTGGCTGCTGCGCCCCCGCGGTTCCGCGCCCGTCCCTCCCGCCGTGCGGATCGACAGCGTCGACTTCGGGCCCCACGAACTGGTCGCCCGCGACCACGACGGGCGGGTCGCGTGGCGGCACGTGTTCGAGCAGGACATCAACACGAGCGTGCTGTCTGCGCTCACCTCGCAGTGGTACTCGATCGCCGACCTGGACGGAGACGGACGGCTCGAGGTCGTGGCTTCGGTGCCGCTCGAGCCCGAGGCCTCGGCCGGGCGGGTCACGAACACCCGCCCCTCCCGGGACGAGCTGCTCTGCTTCTCGTCCACCGGAGAGGTGCTCTGGCACACCCGCCTCGACGACCGGGCCGAGTTCCGTGGCGGCACCTTCGAACCCCCGTGGCTGGCCGGCCACGTGGCGGTCTACCGGGCGAAGGCGGGGATCCGGATCGCCTGGGCGCAGGTGCACCACACCTGGTGGCCCAGCTTTCTGCTCGTCTTCGACGCCAGGGGGAACCGCCTGAGCACGTTCCTGCACGCCGGCTCGATCCGTGCCTTGCGTGCGGTCGAGTCCGAGGGCCGGGTCCACCTGCTCGCCGGGGGTGTCAGCAACAGCTACCGCGCGGCCTTCCTCGCCGTGCTCGACGGCGACAGCGTGACCGGCCACGGTCCGGTGCCTCCGGGGTCGCCCTTCGAGTGCCTCGGCTGCACGGAGGCCCTGCCGCTGCGCTACTTCCTGTTCCCGCCGTCGGACATCAGCGCCGCCAGCGGGTTGCCCTACAACACCCTGAAGGACGTCATCCCGTACGGTGACGGACTCGAGGCCTTCACGATCGAGAACGGCAGCTCGACGGAGATCGCCGAGATGAACTTCCGCTTCTCGCGCGACTTCAGGCTGCTCGACGCGCGCAGCTCGGACAGCTTCCGCGCCCACGAGTCCTACGAGCGGGCTGGCAAGCTCGACCATGGGGTGGACCGCTGCCCGTGGTACTTGAAGCCGCCGCCGGTCCGCGAGTGGGACGCCGTGAACGGCTGGCGGGACCTGACGCCGACGCGCGAGGCGCCTTTCCCCTCGCCCGCTGCGACGCGCTGAGACGACCGGGCGTGCGCCCCCTATAATCGAAGCAGGGAGGCCCCCCGCAATGTCCCGTCCGCGTACCCTCGGTGAGCTGAAGGTGTCTCGTCCGGCCGAGCGCGTCTCGGTCAAGGACGAGATGCGCCGCAACCTGCTGCGCAAGCTGCAGGCGAAGGAGACACTGTTCCCGGGGGTCCTCGGCTACGAGGACACCGTGATCCCGCAGGTCGCGAACGCGGTGCTGTCGAAGCACAACATGATCCTGCTCGGCCTGCGCGGACAGGCCAAGAGCCGCCTGCTGCGCGCCCTGACGAGCCTGCTCGACCCGGAGATCCCGGTCGTCGCGGGCTGCGAGATCAACGACGACCCCTTCCGGCCGATCTGCCGGCGCTGCCGCGAGCTGGTCGAGGAGCAGGGCGACGCGACGAAGATCCAGTGGCTCGTCCCGCAGCAGCGCTATGTGGAGAAGCTGGCGACGCCGGACGTGACGATCGCGGACATCATCGGCGACGTGGACCCGATCCGCGCGGCGCGCGGCGGGCTCGACCTCGGCAGCGAGCTGACCATGCACTATGGCCTGCTGCCGCGCGCGCACCGCTCGATCTTCGCGCTCAACGAGCTGCCGGATCTGGCGGGCCGGATCCAGGTCGGCCTGTTCAACATCCTCCAGGAGGGCGACGTCCAGATCAAGGGCTACCCGGTGCGCCTGCCGATCGACGTCTGCCTCGTCTTCAGCGCCAACCCCGAGGACTACACGGCGCGCGGCAAGATCATCACCCCGCTCAAGGACCGGATCGGCAGCGAGATCCGCACCCACTACCCGGCGACGCTCGACGAGGGTGTCGCGATCACGGCCCAGGAAGCCTGGACCGAGCGCGACGGCAACCTGGTGGTGCCGAGCTACGTGCGCGAGGTGGTCGAGGGCATCGCCTTCGCCGCGCGCCGCGACAAGAAGATCGACCGTCGCAGCGGCGTCTCGCAGCGGCTGCCGATCAGCGCGCTCGAGAACGCGGTGAGCAACGCCGAAAGGCGGGCGCTGCTGGCCGGCGAGCGGCCGATCGTGCCCCGCGTCTCCGACATCTACGCCGCCCTGCCGTCGCTGACGGGCAAGTTCGAGCTCGAGTACGAGGGCGAGCTGCTCGGCGCCGAGCCGGTCGCGCGCGAGCTGATCCGCGAGGCGGTGGGCGAGGTGTTCTCGAGCCGCCTCGGCCCCGTCAACTTCCGCCAGGCGGTGCGCTTCTTCGAGGAGGGCGGCACGCTGCGGGTGCGGGAGGGCTCCTCGGCGCAGGAGATCCTGGCGCAGCTCGAGCGCGTGCCGGAGGTGCTCGAGCACCTCGCGGCGCTCGGCGTCGCGCCTGGCGACCCCGCCCCGCTGCGCGCCGCCGCGGGCGAGTTCGTGCTCGAGGGCCTGTGGGCGCAGAAGAAGATCGGCCGAAGCGACGAGCGGGGCTTCGTGGCGCCGGAGCGCGAGCGGCGCGGCGAGCCCGAGCTCGACCTCGAGCGGCTCGAGCGCCTGCGCAAGCTGAAGAAGCAGGTCAACTAGCCGGGAAGGGCGCCGATGGCCTTCGTCAATTACCACCGCTACCGCGGCGAGCTCTGGGACGACCTCAGCCTCGAGGACCTGGTCGACGAGCTGTCCGATTTCTTCCTGCAGAGCGGGTTCGGCCAGGACGGCGAGGAGTGGAGCGAGGACGACCTGCAGGCGCTGCACGAGGCGATCCTCGACGCGCTGATGCGGCGCGGCATGCTCCCCGACGAGGAGCTGCAGAAGCTGCTGTCGGACCCGGAGGCCCTCGACGGCTTCCTGCAGATGGCCGTCGCGCGGCTCGTGCGCGAGGGCTACCTGCGCGCGAGCGAGGGGCGACCGTTCGACGACCCGACCGCAGGCGGCGGCGGCGCGGGGCCCGCGGGGCCGCCCATTCGCTTCGAGCTGACCGGGAAGACCGTCGACTTCCTCGGCTTCCGCGCGCTGCGCGACCTGCTCGGCGCGGTCGGCAAGGCCTCGTTCGGTCGCCACGACACGCGCGATCTCGCGACCGGCGTCGAGGCCTCGGGCTCCTCGAAGGCGTGGGAGTTCGGCGACACGATGAACCTCGACGTCTCGGGCACGCTGCTGAACGCGATCGCGCGGGAGGGCCTGCGCGTCCCGCTCGACGTCGACTACGGCGACCTGCAGGTGCGGCAGGCGGAGTACCAGTCCTCCTGCGCCACCGTGGTGATGCTCGACTGCTCGCACAGCATGATCCTCTATGGCGAGGACCGCTTCACGCCGGCCAAGCGCGTGGCGCTCGCGCTGTCGCACCTGCTGCGCACCCAGTACCCGGGCGACTCGCTGCACCTGGTGCTGTTCCACGACTCGGCCGAGGAAATCCCGCTCTCGCAGCTCGCGAAGGTGCGCGTGGGGCCGCACTACACGAACACGCGCGAGGGCCTGCGCCTCGCCCAGCGGATCCTGCAGCGCGAGCGCAAGGACATGAAGCAGATCGTGATGATCACCGACGGCAAGCCGTCGGCGCTCACCGAGCCGGACGGCCGCATCTACAGGAACCCCTTCGGGCTCGACGCGCGGGTCGTCGCGCTCACGCTCAAGGAGGTCGCCAACTGCCGCCGCCAGGGCATCCTCGTCAACACCTTCATGCTGGCGCGCGATCGCGAGCTGGTCGCCTTCGTGAAGAAGGTCACGGAGATGTGCCGCGGCAAGGCCTACTTCACGACGCCGTGGAGCCTCGGGCAGTACGTGCTGATGGACTACCTCGGCAGGAAGGTCCGGAAGATCCATTGAGCGACGCCGGGCCCCTCGCGCCGCACCCCGCACGAACCGCCACGGAATCTCTTCGGAACCTTGACGTGCCGAGCGAAAAGGCCGACACTCCCCTCGGTGTGACCCAGGCTCCCGGCGCACGGCACGATCCGGCTCCGATCCTGCTGGTCGAGGACAACCCCGACCACGAGGAGTTGATCCGACGCGCGTTCCAGGAGCGTGGCGCCCTCGTCGACCTGCGCGTGGCGCGCAACGGCGACGAGGCGCTCGACTACCTGCTGCGGCGCGGAGCCTGGCGCGACGCCGAGGCGAGCCCCCGGCCCGGTCTGGTGCTGATGGACCTGCGCCTGCCGGGCCTCGACGGCTTCCAGGTGCTCGACGCGGTCAAGGCCTCTCCCGAGCTGTGCGGGGTCCCGGTGGTCGTCCTGACGACCTCCCACTCGGAGCCGGACGTCGCGCGCGCCTACGCGTGCCGGGCGAACAGCTACCTCGTGAAGCCGAGCGAGTTCTCCGAGCTGGCCGACCTGCTCGAGCTGGTCGAGCGCTACTGGCTGCGTCTCAATCGGCCGTTCGCGCGAAGCTAGCCCTCAGCGCCGTTCGAGGCCGTGGCCGAACGGGAAGACGCCCGGGATCGTGATCGGGAGCTTCCCGCCGATCGGCGCCTCTCCGACGAGGGCCCGCGCCGCCGCCGCCTCCGCGGCGTCGCCGAGCTCGTAGGTGAGCAGCAGGGACGGAAGCTTCGGCGCGAGCGCCGCCACGTACGGGTTGCCGAAGGCGACGGCGAGCAGCGGGCGGCTGGTGTCGGCCGCGAGCTGCTCCAGCAGGGCCTGCTGCGCCGGCGGCAGATCCATCTTCCCGCTGCCCGAGGCGATGCGCACGTAGGTGGCGGCCACGATCGCGTCCGACCGCCGCGCGACCGCCCGCACCAGGTCCAGCTCGGCCGCCGTCGTGCGATCCGTCAGCTCGATGGCCGTCACGTCGCTCCAGCGCTTCTTCAGCTCCGGGATGAACACGCGGCCGGGCGCGCCCTCGCGCCAGCCGCTCGCGTAGTCGAGCAGGGAGAGCACGAGCACGCGCGCGCCGGGACGCAGGCGCAGCGGCACGAGGTCGCCATCGTCCTTCACCAGGGTCAGCGCGCGCGCCGCGATCTCCTCCGCCACGG
>JBGASI010000672.1:0-2347 GCA_044229815.1 Vicinamibacteria bacterium
AGAAGGTCGCCATCGGCGTCTCCGCGTCGAACGGCCGGCGGCCGGTCAGGATCTCGTGGAGCAGCGTGCCGACGCTGAACAGGTCGCTGCGGCCGTCCACCCGCTCACCGCGCACCTGCTCGGGGGACATGTAGCCGACGGTCCCCAGCACCGTGCGGCTCGTGCCGCCCGAGGACGTCCAGAAGGCGATCCCGAAGTCCATGATGCGGGCCGCGCCCTCGTCGGTCAGGAACACGTTCGCCGGCTTCACGTCACGGTGGACGATCCCGGCCTTGTGGGCGTGGCCGAGGCCGTCGAGCACCTGGGCGATGATCGTGACCTTCTCGCTGACCGTGAGCGGGGGGCTCTCGCGCAGGCGCGCGAGCAGGTCGCGGCCGCGCAGCAGCTCCATCACGATGTAGGGCGAGCCGTCCGTGTGGTAGCCGAGGTCGAACACCGTGACGACGCCGGGGTGGCTCAGCCGCGCGACGGCGCGGGCCTCACGCTCGAAGCGCTGCTTCTGCTCCGGGTCCCCCGCGGTCTCGGGCAGCATGACCTTGAGCGCGACCTCGCGCTCGAGCACCGGGTCGAAGGCCTGGTAGACCGCGCCCATGCCGCCGCGCCCGAGCAGCCGCACCACCTCGTACTTCCCGATGCGCAGGCCGCCACCGGCCGGCCTGGCGGGGGCGTGCACCTCGAGGACGGCTTCGGGGAGCGGCGTGGCGCAGGGCAGCGCCGCTTCGCGTCGGCCCGCCGAGACGACCGTCGCGTCCTGTGACAAGGCGCTCACCTGGTGTGCCGCTCCCGGGCACGGTTCGACGGTGACGTTGCAGGAGGCGTGCCTGCGCCCGGCCCCGGGCGCCCGCGTGGCAAACTCAACTATTGCAGCAACTTGAGAGAACGGCCCTCCGGGGAGCCCGCGCGCGCCCGGACAGTTCCTGTCCGGATATGTGCCACTCGGACGGCTTCAGCCCGCCCGTCGCCGCAGCTCGAGCAGGAGGGCGACGAGCGTCTTGCCCTCGCGGATCTCCCCGCGCCGGATCATCGACTCGGCCTCGGCCAGCGAGAAGACGCCGGTCTCGATGCGCTCGTCCGCCTCCGGCCGCGGCGGCACGGGCGCGAGAGCGGTCGCGCGGAAGAGGTGCATCACCTCGTCGGTGAAGCCTGGGGTCGTCCAGAAGGTCGAGAGCGGCTCGAGGACGCCGGCCCGCAGCCCCACCTCTTCCTCCAGCTCGCGCCGGGCCCCTTCCTCCGGCGTCTCGCCCGGGTCGCGGCGGCCGGCCGGCAGCTCCCAGACGAGCGCGTCGACGGCGTAGCGGTACTGGCGGACCAGCGTGACGCGTCCGTCCTCATGGACCGGCAGCGCCGCCACCGAGCCGCGCTGGCGCACCACCTCGCGCCGGCCCCGCACACCGCCCGGTTCCTCGACGTCGTCGAGGTCGAGGTCGAGGACGCGGCCCTCGTAGAGCCTCTGGTGGTTCAGCACGCGCGCGGACGCGCCCCGGCTCGACGGCTCGCTCATGCGGGCAATGGTAGCGCGGCTCAGCCGCGCGCGGCCGCGCGCAGGCGCTCGAGGACGGCGAGGATCTCGGGCGCGAGGGGAGAGCGGAACAGCACCCGCTCGCCGCGGGCGGGATGGGTGAAGGCGAGGCTCGCCGCGTGGAGGGCCGGCCGCTCCAGCGAGCGCAGGGCCTCGCGGGCCGCCGGGCGCGCGGACGAGGGCGTGCGCGTGCCGCCATAGAGGGCGTCGCCGGCCACCGGGTGCCCGATCGAGGCGAGGTGCACGCGGATCTGGTGCGTGCGGCCGGTGTGGATGCGCACCCGCAGCAGGGCGGCGCCGTCGAAGGCCTCCTCGATCGCCCAGCTCGTGCGCGCCGCGCGGCCGCGCGGCGCGCGCACGGACATGCGCTTGCGGTGCACCGGGTCGCGGCCGATCGGCGCCTCGATCTCGCCGCGCGGGCGCGGCGGGACGCCGAGCACCAGCGCGAGGTACTCCTTCTCGACGCTGCGGCCGGCGAACTGCTCGACCAGCGAGCGGTGCGTCTGGTCGTCCTTCGCCACCACGATCAGGCCGGAGGTCCCGCGGTCGAGGCGGTGCACGATGCCCGGGCGCAGGACCCCGCCGATGCCGGAGAGGTCGCTGACGTGCTTCAGCAGCGCGTTCACGAGCGTGCCGCTCGCGGTGCCGGCCCCGGGGTGGACGACCAGGCCGGCCGGCTTGTCGATCACGAGCAGGTGGGAGTCCTCGTGGACGATCGTGAGCGGGATGTCCTCCGGCCGGGGCTCGGCGGGCAGCGGGGCAGGCAGCTCGACGCTGACCGCCTGGCCCTCGCGCAGGCGCGCCGAGGCGCGCGTGGCCGCGCCGTCC
>JBGASI010000673.1:0-2333 GCA_044229815.1 Vicinamibacteria bacterium
GTGTGGTTGCGCGGGTAGCTGAGGTCCTGGCCCGAGGAGTCGACGGGCCAGGCGTCCACGTCGGCGAAGTAGTGCGAGGCGGAGAACTCCATCGGGTAGAGGATGTGCGTGTCGGCCCCGGCGCGAACCGACGCCGTCGTCCACCAGTAGAAGCGGTGGCGCACGTCGCTGCGGTTGTAGAGCGTCGTCGTCTGCTCGAGCAGCGAGCGGCCGGGCCGCAGGCGCAGCTCGACCCGCCACTGCATGCCGTAGGGGCGGTCGATCGTGCCGACCCAGACGGATGCGCTGCCGTCTCCGTGGCGCACCGTGCCGAAGTCCACCGGCGACACCGTCGCCCAGTTGTGCGAGACCGGGAAGTTGAACTCGACCCCGAGCGCGACCCAGGCGCCGCGGTACGCCACGTCCGCGAACTTGATCGCCGAGTTCGCGTAGAACATGTCGGCGCCGGTCGCCTTGTCGACGCAGCTGTAGATGCGGCCGCCGAGGTCGGGCAGCACGACGAGCTTCAAGTACTCGTTCTCGAGCTCGAGCGTGCGCCAGACGCGGTTCGTCCGCCGCTCGCTTAGGTTCGTGCGGGCCGTGTAGGGATAGATGAGGAAGGGCCGCCGCGCGAAGAGGTCGAAGCGCGGGTTGACGTCGGGCAGGCCCTCCTCGTAGGTCGGCAGCGTGAGGCTGCCCTGGGCCGCGCGCACGGAGGCGCCCCTCGCCCCCGTCCCGGCGGCCACGCCCGCCCGCTCCAACCCCAGCGCCAGCGTGCCCTGCAGCAACGCGGCCCCGAGCAGGAGCCCCCGTTTCGTCCGTCGTCCCATGGAAGCGTCTCTCCTCGTCAGGCCCCGCACCACTCGAGCGCGGCGGCCAGGTAGACCTCGGCCGTGCGCAGGAGCGACGGCGTCTCGACGTACTCGTCGGCGTTGTGCGCCCCGGCCCCGCGCGGGCCGAACAGCAGCGTGGGGATGCCGAACTGGCGCTGGTTCAGGAACGCGTCGCACGGCCAGTCGGAGGCGGTCAGCGGGACGGCCTCGCCGAGCACGCCGCGCGCGGCGCCGAGCAGGCAGCGCGTCCACGGATGGTCGGCCGGCAGTTCGTGCCCCTCGAGTGGCGGGTCGAGCAGCCGGACGACCTCGACCGGGTGGCGCGAGAAGAAGGGGTCCGTGGAGCAGAACGACAGCAGCGAGGCCTCGATCTTGGCCACCCCGGCGGGCACGTCCTCGTGCGGCAGGAACTGGAAGTACACGCGCAGCCGCGCCTCGAGCGGCACGCTCCAGGGGACGTCCGCGTCGAACCGGTTCGCCTCGAGCGCCAGCACCTGCACCGGCGCCGGGTCCGGAAACTCGGCGTAGGCCTCGCCGCGGGCCACGCCCCGTCTCTTCTCGACCCAGGAGTCCACCCAGCCGAGCAGCCGGCCCACGGGAACGGCCGGGCTCACCACCTCGTCCCTGGAAAAGTAGGCGCTCGGGTCGCCGGCGCGGCAGACGATGTCGAACACGTGCCCCCCGCGCGACGCGCGCAGTACCGCCTCGTTCGTCGGCTCGGCGATCGCGCAGGCGTCGGCGGTGATGCCGCGCAGGCGCGCGGCCAGGGTGCCGCCGCCGCCCCCGAACTCCTCGTCGACCACGGACTCGCACAGCAGGTCTCCGCCCAGGCGCAGGCCCGCCCGGCGCAGCGCGAGCGGGACCGCGCACTGCGCCGCCAGGCCGCCCTTCATGTCCCAGCTGCCGCGGCCGTAGAGCCGGCCCCGGCGCAGCGCGCCGGACCAGGGGTCGTCGCGCCAGCGGCCGGTGCGCGTCGGGACGGTGTCGACGTGGCCCGAGAGCAGCAGGCTGCGGCCGCGTCCCGTCCCGGCGACGTGCGCGACGAGGTTGTGCCGGCCGCGGTACTTGCGCCCGCGCCGCACGAACGGGTGGCGTGAGCGCGCGAGGAAGCCGACGTCGTAGAGCTCGACGTCCACGCGGCGGCGCCGCAGCGTGCGCGCCAGCATCTCCTGGGCCGCCGTCTCGTGCCCGTCGGGCGGGATCGCCACGCTGTCGACGCGCACCAGCGCCTGCGCCAGGGCCAGGATCTCGCCCCGCAGCGGGCGCAGCAGGCGTCGCGCCTCGCGCAGCGCCTCGGGGGACGGCTGGTCGTGGTTGGCCATGGTTCAGGCTCCCGGCAGTGCCGCAGCGAGCGCGTCGCCGAGGGGCACGCGGCGCTCGCGCGCGAGCGTGGCCAGCGCCCGTGTCGAGAGGCCGGGCGGGATCGTGTGGGCCGAGCTCAGCTTGAACGCCGCGGCCAGCGAGCCGAGCTGCACGGCCTCGTGAAAGGGCAGCCCGGCGGCGAGGCCCGCGAGCGTGCCG
>JBGASI010000674.1:0-2328 GCA_044229815.1 Vicinamibacteria bacterium
GCCTCGTTCGCCCGGCCCACGGCCTCGGTCGTGCGCCGGGGTGCGCCGCTGTTCGAGTCGGCCTCGCCCTCGGCGGAGGCGACCGGCGCGTTGCGCGAGGGCGAGGTGGTGCCGGTGCTCGAGGCGAGCGGCGGCTGGCTGCGCGTCGAGGACGGCGCGGGCGCCCGCGGCTGGGCGCGCGCCTCCGACGTCCGGCGGCTCGACGCGCCGCCGAGCGTCGTCGACTGATCCTCGCCGGGCGCCTTGCCTTCGGGCGACCGGGACCCTAACCTAGGCCAACTCCCCGGGGACTGATTCATGGGCCTCTCCGCCGGTCAGGCGCTCGGACCCTACCAGATCGTCGCGCCGCTCGCCGTCGGCGGGATGGGGGAGGTCTATTCGGCCCGCGACGCGCGGCTCGGACGGACCGTGGCCGTCAAGGTCCTGCCGCGCTCGCTGGCCGCCGACCCCGACCGCCTGCGCCGCTTCGAGCAGGAGGCCAGGGCGACGGGCGCGCTCGATCACCCGAGCGTCCTGGTCGTGCACGACTTCGGGACACACGACGGCTCGCCGTACCTCGTCAGCGAACTGCTCGAGGGCGAGACGCTGCGCGAGCGGATGGCGCAAGGGCCGATCCCGCCCCGCAAGGCCGCTGAGATCGCCGCACGGGTCGCGCTGGGCCTGGCCGCGGCGCACGGAAAGCACATCGTCCACCGCGACCTCAAGCCCGACAACGTCTTCCTGACCAGTGACGGGCGCGTGAAGATCCTCGATTTCGGGCTCGCGAAGGTGAAGGGGCCGCTCGCCGTCGACACCGAGGCGGAGACGATCGTCCGGCAGCCCCCGGAGGGCACCTCTCCCGGCCTGCTGCTCGGCACCGTCGGCTACATGTCGCCGGAGCAGGCGCGCGGTGGCGAGGCCGACGCGCGCAGCGACGTGTTCGCGCTCGGCACGATCCTCTACGAGATGCTGACGCACCGCCGTGCGTTCGCGCGGGCCACGGGCATCGAGACCCTGTCCGCCATCCTGCTCGAGGATCCGCCCGAGCTGGGCCGCCTCTCGGGCGGGGTGCCGCGCGCGCTCGATTCGATCCTGCGCCGGTGCCTCGAGAAGGACCCCGCCGATCGCTTCCAGACGGCCCGCGACCTCGGCTTCGCGCTCGAAGCGCTCGCGCACGGCTCCGACGGCGACAGCGCGCGGTTCCTCGCCGGAGCGCGCGGCAGTGAGGGGATCCTCGGCTGGCTCGCCTCGGGCCTGCGCGTGGGTCGGGGCGCGGCCTTCGTGCTGCTGGCCGGGGGGGCGCTTCTGGGCGCGCTGGGCTTCGTCCTGACCCGCGCCCCGCTGCCTCCTCGCATCACCGGCTACCGCTGGCTGCTGTCGAGCGCCGGCGGGCCGCCCGCGCGTTGGACGACGGACGGCGAGCGGCTGTTCTACACCGCCCCGTGGCAGGGCCGCTTCGCCCTGTGGCAACTGCCGCTCGCCGGCGGCGAGCCCGAGCGCATCGCGACGCCGTTCCAGCACGCCCTCGTCTACGACGTGGCGCCGCGGCTCGGCGCCCTGCTGGTGGCGGGCTGGGATGGCGGGCTTACCGGCTCGGACTCCGCCGATCAGCCCCTCTGGGTCGTGCCCGTCGGCGGCGGCAGCGCGCGCAATACCGGCCTGCGGGCCTACGGCGCCGCCTGGTCGCCCGACGCCGAGTGGATCGCCTTCGGTGGTGGGTCGGAGGACTACGCGAAAGGCCCGCCCTCGTCGCTCTTCGTGGCCCGCGCCGACGGCACGTCGGTCCGCAAGCTCCACGACGCAGGCGTGCCGATCCCCTGGGTGCACTGGTCGCCCGACGGCCGGCAGGTGCGCTTCTCGGTCTTCGACCGGACCTCCGCCGAGTGGTGGTGGATGGAGATGCCGGCGGGCGGCGAAGCTCCACCGCGGCGGCTGATGCGGGGGGAGATGGGAGACTGGTCTCCCGACGGCCGGCACTTCGTGTTCGGGCGCTGGGGCGGCGCGCCCTCCGAGGGCCCGCGCTTCAACCTCTACGCACGCCTCGAGCGCGCCGGTCGCTGGTCCGCCGGCGCCGGTAGTGTCGATCAGCTCACGTTCGGGCCGATGGACTTCGCGAGCCCCGTGTTCACTCCCGACGGCCGGCACCTGGTCGCAGCGGGCCTGCTGCGGCGGATGGAGTTGCTGCGCCTCGAACCCGGCAGCTCGCGCTTCGCGCGCGTGCCGGGCGTGCCCGGCGGCTTCGTCGACTACTCCGCGGACGGAGAGTGGGTGGCATGGGTCGACGCCTCGCACCTCACCGTCTGGCGCAGCCGCCGTGACGGCAGCGGGCGGCTGCAGCTGAGCGTGCCG
>JBGASI010000104.1:0-10703 GCA_044229815.1 Vicinamibacteria bacterium
CTGGTCGAGGACTACGAGCGGCGGCTGATCCAGGACGCCCTCGAGCGTGCGGCCGGCAACCAGCGGCGCGCCGCGGTCGAGCTCGGCTGCCTGCCCACCACCCTCAACGAGAAGATGAAGCGGCTGGGCCTGCGGGCCTGCGACCACGCTGCCGTCGATCGGCCCGAAGTGGATTGACCGGCGGCGCTGGCGTCGGACGGCCAGGCACTCCTCGCCTAGAATCGGCGCGGTTCTGCCATGGCACCCAGACGCGGATCGACACTCGAGCGGTTCGTCCTCGTCTGGCTCGCGGCCGCCCCGGCGCTCGCCGCCCCTGCCCGTGAGGGCGAGGCCGCCCCGCCGCCGGTCGCCGCCACGCGAGCGGGCGATCCCACGACGCTCCTCTGGTACACGCACCCGGCGGAGAAGTGGGACGACGCCCTCGCGGTCGGCAACGGCCGCCTCGGCGCGCTGGTGTTCGGAAAGACCGACGAGGAGGAGATCCCGATCAACGAGGACACCTACTGGTCGGGTGGCCCCTACACGACGACGGTCGCGGGGGCCCACCGGGCGCTTCCGGAGATCCAACGGCTGGTCTTCGACGGCGCGCTCGTGCCTGCGCACCGGGCCTTCGGCCGCCACCTCATGGGCTACCCGGTGGAGCAGCAGAAGTACCAGTCGCTCGGCTCCGTCTGGCTGCGCTTCCCGGGCGCAGGCGAGGTGAGCGGCTACCGTCGCGAGCTCGATCTCGACACCGCGATCGCGACCACGCGCTACGAGCGGGGCGGGGTCGCCTTCACGCGCGAGGTGTTCGTGTCGCCGGTCGACCAGGTGATCGTGGTGCGTCTCCTCGCCAGCCAGCCGGGGAGGATCGCCTTGCGGGTCCAGCTCCGGGGCGCGCGCAACCAGGCCCACTCGAACTACGCCACCGACTACTTCCACATGGACGGTGTCGGCTCGAGCGGCCTCGCCCTGCGGGGCAAGTCCGCCGACTACCTGGGCGTGCGCGGGGCGCTGCGCTTCGAGGGCCGCCTCAGGGCCTTGCCGCAGGGCGGCAGCGCACGCGTCGAAGACGACACCCTGGTCGTGGAGGGCGCGAACGCCCTGACGCTCCTCGTGGCCGCGGCCACGAGCTTCGCGAGCTACAAGGACGTCAGCGGCGACCCTGCGGCGCGCGTGGAGGCCGCGCTGGGGCGGGCGTCGCAGCGATCGCTCGAGGCGATCCGCGCGGACCACCTCGCCGAGCACCAGCGCCTCTTCCGCCGCGTGTCGATCGACCTCGGCGCCACGCCGGATTCCGCTCTCCCGACGGACGAGCGGCTCGAGAAGTTCACGGGCGGCAACGACCCCGCGCTCCCAGGTCTCGTCTTCCAGTTCGGCCGCTACCTGCTCCTCTCCTCCTCCCGGCCGGGGGACGAGCCCGCGAACCTGCAGGGCCTGTGGAACCCGGGCATGAACCCGATGTGGGACTCCAAGTACACGACGAACATCAACACCGAGATGAACTACTGGCCGGCCGAGGTCGCCAACCTGTCGGAGTGCGCGCAGCCGCTGTTCCGCATGATCCGCGAGCTGAGCGAGCAGGGCGGCTCGGTGGCCCGCGAGCACTACGGCGCGCGCGGGTGGGTGGCGCACCAGAACACCGACCTGTGGCGCGTGGCGGCGCCTATGGACGGCCCGAGCTGGGGAGCATTCACGACCGGAGGGGCGTGGCTCGTCACGCACCTGCTCGAGCACTACCGCTTCACCGGCGACACTGAGTTCCTGCGCGAGCACTACCCGGTGATGAAGGGCGCGGCCGTCTTCTTCCTGGACTTTCTCGTCCCCCACCCGCGGCACGGCTGGCTCGTGACGAACCCGTCCACCTCGCCCGAGAACTTCCCGCTGGCGCCGGGCAACGAGGCCTTCTTCGACGAAGTCACGGGCTCGCTGAGCCCGGGCACCACCCTCGTGGCCGGCTCCACCATCGACATGCAGATCCTCAGGGACCTCTTCGCGGGGGTGGCCGAGGCACAGGCGACGCTCGACGTCGATCCGGAGCTGCGGGGGCGGCTGCTCGAGGCCCGCGCGAAGCTCGCCCCGATGCAGGTCGGCCGCCGCGGCGAGCTGCAGGAATGGCTCGACGACTGGGAGCAGCGGGAGACGAGCCACCGGCACATCTCGCACCTCTACGGCGTGTTTCCCGGCGCCCAGATCAGCGCGGAGGCGACGCCCGAGCTGGCCGAGGCGAGCCGTCGGGTCCTCGCGCAGCGCGGGCTGCAGGGAAACGGGTGGTCGTCGGCGTGGAAGGCGGCGGCGTGGGCGCGCCTGCGGGACGGGGACCAGGCGATGGCGAACGTGGCCTACGGGGTCCGCCACTACACGACGCGAAGCCTCTTCTCGGTCTGCTCGAAGGCGCCCCAGGTGGACGGTGCGCTCGGGCTGACAGCAGCCGTCGCCGAGATGCTGCTCCAGTCGCAGGACGGCACGCTCACCCTGCTGCCGGCGCGGCCGTCCAGCTGGACGCGCGGTGAGGTGCGAGGGCTGCGGGCCCGCGGGGGATTCGAGGTGGGGCTGAGTTGGGAAGAAGGACGACTCATCCGGGCGACGATCCGGGCGACCCTCGGCGGCCCGTGTCGGCTGCGGGCCGGCGGCGACCTGCGGGTCACGAGGGACGGCCGTCCGGAGCGTGTCCTTCGTCGCGAGCCCGGGATCGTCGAGATCGCCGCTGCCCCCGGTGCGACGTACGTCGTCACCTCGGGGGCCGGCCGCCGGTAGGGCCTCGCTGTTGGCGGGCACGCTCACGCTGCCAACTTTCTTCCGACCCGCGCTGACGGAGGAGTCTACTCGTGCGGGACGCGCTTGCGCACCGCGGTGACGGTCGTCAACCGATGGCCCGCGTCGAAGGTGATGTCGAACTCGTAGATCATCATCAGCCCCACGAACTGGAGGTGTGCGACCCACTCCTTCGATCCCATCCCGTTGGCGAGGGCCAGCGCGCCACGATCGTCCAGCGCGGCCGAAGAAGGGACCCAGTCACTCTCCGGATGCCCGAAGTAGAACACCCGGTCCTCGCGGCGCGAGAGATGGACGCGGCGCTCGTCGTCGGATCCTGCGGGGCGCATCACACACAACCAGTCTCGATGCCGGCTCAGGACGCCGGCCACCTCGACCAGCGTCATTCCCTCCCGCAACTCGCTCCGCGCCCTCGGCGCCTCGCGAGAGGGCCGCGTGCCCAGCCCATACAAGGCGGCGCCGATGCCGACCGCCGCGACGCCCAGGACGATGCAGCCACTTCGCCACCGACCCCGCGAATGCCTCTCCTGGTCCATGGCTCGACGCGCCCCTCCCTTTGCTGCCAGGCCTACGCCTGCCTCCCACACCCCCGGGAGCTCTGATCTCCGACCAATCGCAACCACACCAATCCCGCGACGCCGGCCGCCGGCGCGGCCCTCTCTATTGTGCAGGCAGTCAGGGCTTGGGTGCGCCCAGGACGTGGATGGTGTGCAGCCAGGTTTCCACGCTCTGGGGCCAGGTGGTGACGGGCCATTGGGCCTGGGGGCGAAGGCCGTAGCCGTGGCCGCCCTCGGCGTAGATGTGGAGTTCTGCCGGGACCTTGGCGTGCTTGAGGGCGAGGAAATAGGCGGTCGAGTTCTCGACGTGGACGGGGTCGTCTTCAGCCTGGACGATGAACGACGGCGGGGTGTCGGCCGTGGGGTGGATGTCGAGCTTGTCGAGGAAGCTCTGGCTGGTGTCGGCAAGGTAGCCGGGGTAGACGATCACGGCGAAGTCGGGGCGGCAGCTTTGCCGGTCGGCTGCGTCGATGGGGGCGTAGAGGCGCTCTGCGTAGTGCGTGCTCAGGGCGGCCGCGAGGTGGCCCCCGGCGGAGAAGCCGAGGACGCCGATGCGTCTGGGGTCGATCTGCCATTCCGCGGCGTGAGCGCGGACGATGCCGAGGGCGCGCTGGGCGTCATCGAGGGCTTCTCTGGAACCGGGATAGGGACCGGTGCTGGCAACCTTGGAGTCGGCACCGGGCACGCGGTACTTGACGAGGATGCAGGCGATGCCGGCCTTGTTGAGCCAATCGCAGACCTCCGTGCCTTCGAGGTCGATGGCGAGGATGCGGTAGCCTCCGCCGGGGAAGACGACGACGGCCGCGCCGGTGCCTTTGCCTTCTGGGCCGTAGAGCGTGAGGGTGGGGCGTGAGACGTTGCCGAGGCGAATCAGCGGCTTCCCGGCGATGAGGTCGTTGTTCTTGGGGTTGGTGGTGTCGACTTCCGGGCCGGGAATGCCGGAGGCGTCGGGTGGGGTGCCGGGCCAGAGGTCGAGGGTGATGTGGCCGGGAGCGGGTTGCCAGGCGCTCGTCTGCGCGAGGCTCTGCGCAGGAAACGAGACAAGTCCGCAGACGGCGGCGATTCCGAGAGTGGCGGCGAGTTTCGTGCCGTGCATCTGACTCCTGCTTTCGATGTTGGTGATGTTCGCACACAGGGAAGCGCGACGGATCATCCCATCTCGGCTGCTCGACGCGGGTTGACCGGCGGCGCCGGACCGGTCACGCTTTCCGCCTTCCCAAAGCGGAGGGGACCAGGAATGCGCTCGACTCTCGCCGTGCTCGCCGGCTGCGCCGTGCTCGCGCCGGTGTTGGCCCATGCCGTCGACACCGCCGACACGCGGCTCGTCTCCGAGCCGGCCACGAACGGACGCGAGGTCGCCTTCGCCTACGCGAACGACCTCTGGACGGCCGATGCCACGGGCTCGGGGGTGCGGCGGCTGACCGCGCACCCCGGCGTCGAGTCGGGCCCGCGCTACTCGCCGGACGGCTCGCTCGTCGCGTTCAGCGGGCGCTACGAGGGCAACACCGACGTCTACGTCGTGCCGGCGCAGGGCGGCGTGCCGAAGCGCCTGACCTACCACCCCGGCAGCGACGTGGCGCTCGGCTTCACGCCCGACGGCCGGTCCGTCCTGTTCGCCTCCGGCCGTCAGGTCTACACCAGCCGCTACACCCAGCTCTTCACCGTACCCGTCGGCGGCGGCGCGGCCACGCGCCTGCCGATCCCGAACGCGTCGAAGGCCGCCCTCTCCCCGGACGGCAAGACGACGGCCTACGTGCCGCTCGCCGAGGCGTTCCGCCAGTGGAAGCACTATCGCGGCGGGACGACCGCGCGCATCCTGCTCTTCGACAACGCAACCCAGGCCGTCGAGCAGGTGCCGCAGCCGGCCGGCCGCTGCAACGACACCGATCCGGCGTGGCTCGGCGACCGGCTCTACTTCCGATCCGACCGCGACGGCGAGTTCGACGTCTACGCGTTCGACCGCGCGACGAAGGCCGTGACGCGCCTGACGACCCACGCGGACTTCCCGGTCCTCTCGCTCACGGCCGGCGGCGGGCGCCTCGCCTACGAGCAGGCGGGTTACGCGCACCTCCTCGACCCGGCCACCGGCGTCTCCAGCCGGCTGAAGCTCGGCGTCGCGGCCGACCTGCTGGAGCTGCGCCCGCGCTGGGCCAAGGGCGCCAGGTGGCTGCGCGACGCGAGCCTCTCGCCCTCCGGCGCCCGCGTCGCCCTGGAGTTCCGCGGCGAGATCGTGACGCTCCCGCGCGAGAAGGGCGACGACCGGAACCTGACGCAGACCCCGGGTGTCCACGAGCGCTCGCCGTTCTGGTCGCCGGACGGCAAGTGGATCGGCTACTTCTCCGACGAGGGCGGCGAGTACACGCTGCGCCTCGCGGCGCAGGACGGCAGGGGCGCCGCCCGCAAGATCGCGCTCTCCGGGGCCGGTTTCTACGAGCGGCCGAAGTGGTCGCCCGACTCGAAGAAGATCAGCTACGTCGACAACGCGCGGTCGATCTTCGTCCTCGACGTGGCGAGCGGGAAGGCGACGAGGGTCGCGAGCGACCTCGTCTACGGGCCGGTGCCGGTGCTGCACCACGCGTGGTCCCCCGACTCGCGCTTCCTCGCCTACACGCAGAACACGAAGACGTACTTCAACCGCCTGTTCCTGTACTCGGTGGCCGACGGCAAGTCGTACCCCGTGTCCGACGGCCTGGCCGACGCGGTCAGCCCGGTATTCGACGCCTCGGGCAAGTACCTCTACTTCCTCGTCTCGACGGACGCCGGGCCCGTGAATGACTGGTTCTCACAGGCGAATGCCGACATGCGGACCGTGCAGCGCGTGTACCTCGCTGTGCTCGCGAAGGGCGTCTCGTCCCCGCTTGCCCGCGAGAGCGACGAGGAGAAGCCGGCGGAGGAGAAGAAGGCGGAGCCGGCGGCCAAGGCGAAGGCGACGGCCGGCGCCACCGGCGAGCTGAAGACGACGGAAGCGAAGGCCGAGGCGGAGGACAAGGAAGCCGCGAAGAAGAAGACGGTCGAGGTGAAGTTCGACCCGGAGGGCCTGGCCGAACGCGTGCTCGCGATGCCGATGACGGCCGGCCTGTACGCCGACCTCTCGGCGGGCGAGGCGGGGAAGCTCTACTACCGTCGCGCGGCCTCGACCGACCCGAACGCCCCGTTCGCCGTCTACCGCTACGACCTCGAGAAGCGCAAGGAGGACGAGATCCTCGGCAAGGCGGACGCCCTCGCGCTCTCGGCGGACGCCAAGCGCGCGCTGGTGCAGGTCAAGGAGAACTGGCACGTCGTCGACCTGGGCGACAAGCTCGACCTCGACAAGTTCAGGCTGGCCGTCGATCGCATCGAGCTGAAGGTCGAGCCGGCGGCCGAATGGGCCCAGATGCTCCACGAGGCCTGGCGCATCAACCGCGACTACTTCTACGACCCGGGCTTCCACGGGGCCGACTGGAACGCGGTGCGGACGAAGTACGAGGCGTTCCTGCCGGACCTCGCCTGCCGCAACGACCTGTTCCGCCTGACGCAGTGGATGCTCAGCGAGCTGTCGGTCGGTCACTCCTACCAGTCGCCCGGCGACACCGCGTTCGAGGAGCCCACGGTCCCCAAGGGCGGCCTGCTCGGCGCCGACTACGAGGTGGTGAACGGCCGCTACCGCTTCCGCAAGGTCTTCGGCGGGCTCAACTGGAGCCCCGACCTGCGCTCGCCCCTCACCGAGCCGGGCGTCGACGTGAAGGCGGGGGAGTACCTGCTCGCGGTGGACGGGAAGGAACTGCGCCCGCCCGACGACCTCGATCAGCGCTTCGAGCGCACGGCCGGCCGCTTCGTCGAGATCACGGTCGGCCCGAACGCCGACGGCACCGGGTCGCGCAGCGTGAAGGTCGTCCCGGTCGAGGACGAGCGGGCGCTGCGCAACCGCGACTGGGTGGAGGGCAACCTGCGCCGCGTCACCGAGGCGACCCAGGGCCGGGTGGCCTACGTCTACGTGCCTAACACGGCCGAGGCGGGCCACGAGTACTTCAAGCGCTACTTCTTCCCGCAGGCCGACCGGCCGGCGATCATCCTCGACGAGCGGCACAACGGCGGCGGCTCGGTGGCCGATTACTACATCGACATCCTGCGCCGGCCGGTGGTCAGCTACTGGGCGATGCGCTACGGGGCGGACCTCAAGACGCCGATCGCCGGCATCCACGGGCCCAAGGTAATGCTGATCGACGAGACGGCCGGCTCGGGCGGCGACCTGCTGCCGTGGATGTTCCGCAAGTTCGGCCTCGGGCCGCTGGTCGGCAAGCGCACCTGGGGCGGGCTCGTCGGCATCCTCGGCTTCCCGGTCCTGCTCGACGGCGGTCAGGTCACCGCGCCGAACCTGGCGATCTGGACCGAGGACGGCTTCGTCGTCGAGAACGAGGGCGTGGCGCCGGACGTGGAGGTCGAGCAGACGCCGAAGGACGTGATCGCCGGCAAGGACCCGCAGCTCGAGAAGGCGATCGAGATCGCGCTCGCCGAGCTCGCGAAGCACCCGCCGGCCGAGCCGAAGCGCCCGCCGTTCCCGACGCGCGCGCGGCCGTAGCCGGGCAGGCGGCGTAGAATCGCCTCATGGCGACCAGCGCTGCCGGGGCGGGGCTTCCCGTCGCGCACTCGTGGCTGGCCGGACGGGAGACGCCCGGCCGCGGCGGGACGCGGGCCGTCGTCAACCCGGCCACCGGCGACGCGTTCGCCGAGACGAGCCTGCTCGACGCCGCGCAGGCGGGCGAGGCCGTCGCTGCCGCACACGCCGCCTTCCCGGCCTGGAGCCGGACGAGCGTCCGCGAGCGGGCGCGCCTGCTCGACCGGCTGCGCCAGTCGATCGTGGGCGAGGCGGACGCGATCGCCCGGCTGATCGAGCGCGAGCAGGGCAAGCCCGCGGCCGAGGCGTACGCCGTCGAGGTGCTGCCGTCGCTCGAGGCGCTGCGTCACCTCTCGGCCCACGCCGAGGAACTCCTCCGCGACGACGTGCTCGAGGCGCAGCAGCTGCTGCTGGCCCACAAGGAGGCGCGGCTTCTGTATGCGCCGATCGGCGTCGTGCTGGCGATCAAGCCCTGGAACTACCCGTGGGGCCTCAGCCTGCCGGTCGTGGCGACGGCGCTCGTCGCCGGCAACACCGTGGTGCTCAAGCCCGCGCCGGCCACGACGCTCGTCGGCCTGAAGCTCGGCGCGCTGGCGGCGCAGGCGGGCTTCCCCGAGGGCGTCCTGAGCGTGGTCGCGACCGACGACGCGGTCGCGGCCGGGCTCGTCCTCGACCCGCGCGTCGGCAAGATCGTCTTCACGGGCTCTGTGGCCACGGGCCGGAAGGTGATGGCGGCGGCGGCGCAGAACCTGACCCCGGTCCTGCTCGAGCTGGGCGGCAAGGACCCCGCCATCGTGTGCCGGGACGCCGACCTCGAGCGGGCCGCGCGCGGGATCGTCTGGGGCGCGTTCGTCAACGCCGGCCAGACCTGCGCCTCGGTCGAGCGCGTCTACGTCGAGCGGGCGGTCGCCGAGGAGTTCCTGGCCCGGGTCGTCGCCGAGACGAGGCTCCTGCGCACCGGCGACCCGGCTGTCGGCGAGATCGAGGTCGGCCCGATGACGCTCGCGCGCCAGCGCGGGATCGTCGAGGCGCACGTCGCCGACGCCGTGGCGCGCGGCGCGCGGGTGCTGACCGGCGGGGCCGCGCCCGAGGGGTCGGGCTTCTTCTACCCGCCGACCGTCCTTGCGGAGGTCGACCACTCGATGACCGTCATGCGCGAGGAGACGTTCGGCCCCGTGCTGCCGGTGATGGTCGTCGACTCGCTCGAGCAGGCGATCGCGCTGGCCAACGACAGCCCGTACGGGCTGACCGCCAGCGGCTGGACGCGCAGCGAGCAGACGGCGAAACGCCTGCAGCGCGAGCTGGTGGCCGGCATCGTCTCGATCAACGACCACCTCTCGAGCTTCGGCGAGCCGACGGCGCCGTGGGGCGGGGTGAAGTGGAGCGGGATCGGCCGCACGCACGGCCTGCTCGGCCTGCGCGAGATGGTGCAGCCGCGCTACGTCAGCCTGGACCGCGGCCGTGGGCCGGAGCTGTGGTGGTACCCCTACGACGCCGGTCTGCGCCGGCTGCTGGCGCAGGCCGCGCCCGCCCTCTACGACCGATCGTTCCTGCGCCGCGTCGCCGCGCAGCTGGGGCTGCTGCGCTTCGCGCGACTATGGCGCCGCTTCGGGCCCTGGCGCCTGCTCGCCAACCTCGACAAGCTGTTCTAGCCGCCGTGGGCGCCACCTCCCAGCTCTCGCGCTCGCGCCGGCCCAAGTGGCACTACCTCGCCGTCGGCGTGGGCCTGATCGTGGTCGCGATCGCGCTCACGGTGGCCTGGCAGATCCTGGCCGCCCCCGGCGTGCAGCGCGCGGTCAGCCCGGCGCGGGCGGTCGTCTACTTCTTCGGCTCGCTGCTGTTCCTGCTGCTGATCGCCGGCCTCGTGCTGATCGTGATCCTGTTGCTGCGCGAGGTGCGGCTCAACGAGCGGCAGTCGAACTTCGTCAGCGCCGTGACCCACGAGCTGAAGACGCCGGTCGCCTCGCTCAAGCTCTACCTCGACACGCTCGAGTACCGCGAGGTGCCCCAGGAGCGCCGGGCCGAGTTCTACCGCACGATGCGGCAGGACATCGACCGGCTGAACACCACGATCAACGGCGTGCTGAACGCCGCGCGCTACACCGACCGGCCGGTGGCCGACCCGCAGCCGCTCGACCTCGCCCGTCTCGTGCGGCGCGCGGTCGAGCTCACCCGCACCCGCCACCCGCTCTCCGCGGCGGCGATCGGCTGCCCGGCGCCGGACGGGCTGGGGGGGGCCGGCGACGCCCAGGCCCTGGAGACGGCCGTGCTGAACCTGCTCGACAACGCGGTCAAGTACTCGCGCGATCGCCTGCAGGTCGAGGTCGAGACCTGGGGCGACGCGGACGGCCAGGCCCACGTGCGCGTGCGCGACCACGGCATCGGCATGAGCCGCACCCACCTGCCGTTCATCTTCACGCGCTTCTACCGGATCGGCTCTGAGGTGAGGCGCAGCCGGACCGGCACCGGCCTCGGCCTGTTCATCGTGCGCGCGATCGGGAAAGGCCACCGCGGCACGATCACGGCCGACAGCCCGGGGCCGGACCACGGCGCCACCTTCACGATCAGCCTGCCGCGCCTGCTCGAGCCGGAGGCCGTCGTCGAGACCTCGCCGGCGGAGGCCGCGGGTGCCTAGGATCCTGCTGGTCGAGGACGAGGAGCACCTGGCGGCGGGGATCCGCTACAACGTGGAGCTCGCCGGCTACGAGGTCTAGACGATCGGCGACGGGCTGCGCGCGGTCGAGCGCCTCGCGCCCGAGCACGACGGCGCCAGCGGCCCGCCGGTCGACCTCGTGCTG
>JBGASI010000105.1:0-20854 GCA_044229815.1 Vicinamibacteria bacterium
GTGCCCGTCGCGGCGCCGCAGCGCGGGCCTGTCGACGCGCGCGCGGGCTCGCGCCAGGCGGGCGGCGAGCTGCACGTCGAGCGCCATGCGTCCGGCTCCGGCCGCCTGTTCGCGCGCGCGGGCGTCTACGACGAGGAACGCGCCAACGGCACGGCGCTGCAGACGAACGACACCCGGCTCGCGCACGGCGCCCTGGGCGCCGACTGGGGAGAGCCGGCGCGCGGCGCCTGGTCGGCGCGCGCCTGGGGATCGACCCAGCTCTACCACCAGGCCTTCAGCGCCGTCGCCGCTGACCGTTCGAGCGAGGAGCTGACGCGGCTCCAGCGGGTCCCGGCCACCGCGTTCGGCCTCTCGGCGCAGCGCAGCCAGCCTCTCGGCGCCCGCAACCGCCTGCTGGCCGGGGTCGAGGCCGGCGGCGTGCGGGCCACGACGCGCGAGACGGTATTCTCGCGGGGCGTGGCCACGACGCGCGTCGAGGCCGGAGGCGAGGCGCTGAGCGTCGCCGCCTTCGCGCAGCATCAGCTCCAGCTGGGGCCCCGGCTGCTCGTGTCCGCCTCGGCGCGGTTCGACGCCTGGTCGCAGCGCCGCGGGCGCTCGACGAGCACCCCGCTCGCCGGCGCGGCGCCGACCGTCTCGGCGTTCGCCGACCGCAGCGAGACGGCGCTCAGCCCCCGGCTCGCTGCGCTCGTGCGCCTCTCGCCGGCCGTGGCGCTCTTCGGCTCGGGCTACGGCGCCTTCCGCCAGCCGACGCTCAACGAGCTCTACCGCTCGTTCCGCCTGGGAGACACGCTCACGCTCGCCAACGCCGCGCTGCGCGCGGAGAGGCTGAGGGGCGGCGAGGCGGGCGCCCAGCTCGCGCGTGGTCCGTTCTCGCTCCGGGCGACGCTGTTCGACGCCCGCGTCCGCGAGGCCGTCGCCAACGTGACGGTCTCGACGACCCCGGGCCTGACGACCCGGCAGCGGCGCAACGTCGCGCGCATCGGCTCGCGCGGCCTCGAGGCGGAGGGCGAGTTGCGCCTCGGGGGCCGCGCGGCGCTGTCCGCCGGCTACGCCCTGACCGACGCGCGGGTGCTCGGCAACCCGCCCGACCCCTCGCTCGTCGGCCTGAGGCTGCCCCAGGTGCCGCGCCACCAGGCCACCCTGCAGGCGCGCTACACGTCCCGCTGGACGCTCTCGCTGCAGGGGCGCTGGACGAGCGCCGCCTGGGACGACGATCGCAACGAGCTGGCGCTCGCTCGCGCGCTGCAGCTCGATGCCCTGGTCGCGCGCGCGCTGCCCCGCGGGGTCGAACTCTTCGTGGCCGCGGAGAACCTGCTCGACGCGCGGATCGTGGCCGCCCGCTCGCCGGTGCCGAGCCTCGCCTCGCCGCGGCTCGTCCGGGCCGGCCTGCGGTTGCGCGGCCGCTAGGGCCTCTCGTCCCGCAGCCGCTCGTACGTCTCGGGCTCGTTGATGTTGATGAAGAGACGCTCCGGGTCGCCGAACGCGCGCAGCTCCGTGCTCCCGACCTCGCGGACCCGCACGTCCGGCCAGAAGCCCGTCATGCTCTTCTCGCCCGCGGCGACGTGGCGCCGGATCGGCGCGAGGCAGGCCGGGCCGTAGAGGGCGCACAGCGGCTCGCGCCCGCGCGGCGAGACCGGCACGACCGCGTCGAAGCCGTCGGCGAGGGCCACCAGGCGCGCCAGCAGGCCGCCGCTGACGAACGGCAGGTCGATCGCGAGGAAGAGGCCGGCGCGCCCGCCGACGGCGTCGAGGCCGGCGAGGACGCCGGCGAGCGGGCCCCCGTCGTCCATCAGGTCGGTCTCGACCGGCACCCCGCGATCGACGTAGCGGGCCTCGGGGCCGGAGAGGATCCGCACGTCGGCCGTCACCTGGCGCAGCAGCGCGAGGGCGTGGCCCAGCAGGTCGGTCTCGCCCCACGGCAGGAGGGCCTTGTCGCGGCCCATCCGCCGGCTGCTGCCGCCCGCCACGGCAAAGCCCGTGACGCTCATCGGGCGGCGCGCCTGCGGAAGGACCAGGTGATCGCGAACTCGGCCACGACGGCGCCCGCGGCGTCCCGGCCGGTCGAGCGGGCCAGGAACCGCTGCGGTTCGTCGCCGCCCGCGGCGGCCGCCACGGCCGCCCGCATCCCGGCCACGTCCTCGAAGGTGAACGTGCCGGCGCCCACCAGCTTCTTCTCGTAGCGGGCCTGCAGGGCGACGACCAGCATCGCGACGGACGCCGGGGCGTCGCGCAGCAGCAGCAGGGCCGGCGCCCCGGTGGACATCTCGGCGGCCATCGCCTGCGCGGCGAAGTACGTCGAGCGGAACGGGTTCTGCGTGCGCCAGCCCCCGGGCACCCTCACCGCGCAGGCCGCCTCGTCGACGCGCACCACGCGCAGGCCGGCGAACGCGGCGAGCGGCAGCGTCCGCCACATCCAGGCGCGGGCGAGGACTCCGCCGAGCAGCTGCTGCCGCGCCTTCTCTCCGGCCGGGCCGAAAGCCATGGGCTCAGACGTCTCTCTCGCCGGGCGGCGTGAAGACGTTGCGCCAGCCCCGCTTGAGCTCGACGTAGGTGTAGACGACGCGCTGCACGGCCGTGACGTTCGAGAGGATCGCGATCACCCACAGCACGCCCACCATGCGGTTGAGGAGGGCCCCCGCGATGATCAGCACCACGCGCTCGGGGCGCTCCATCAGGCCGACGGGGCAGCGGGGGATCAGGCTCTCGGCCCGCGCGCGGGCGTAGGAGGTCATGAAGCTGCCGAAGGCCGCGACCCAGACGAGGACCATCAGCCCGGTCCGCTCGAGCCGGGCGTAGAGCACCAGCAGGCCCAGGTAGAGCAGCATGTCGGCGTAGCGGTCCATCGTCGAGTCGAGGTAGGCGCCGAACTTCGTCTCGCGCCCGCGCAGGCGCGCGACGCGGCCGTCGAGCATGTCGAAGATCGCCGCGACCAGCGCGACGACGCCGCCGATCTGGAGCACGGCGGGACTGACGCGGCCGGGGCCGCCCGCCGCAGCGAACAGCCCGCTCGCGACCCCGGTCAGGCCGAGGCCCGTGATCGTGAGGGCGTCGGGGCTGATGTGCGCGAGCGCGCGGACGAGCCCGTCGAGGAGGGGGGACAGGACCTCTCCGAGCTTCGCCGTGAGCGTTCGTGGAGACAATGGTCCTCTGAAACAAGCGCCGGCGGACGGGCCGACGCTGGCGGAGTGTAAGTCCGGGTCGCACGGGAGGTCAAAGAGGCCACGCGGCGGTACACTCGGGACCGCAGCTTCGGGAGGGTCCAACATGGTGCGCAAGCCAGTCGTCCTGATCACCGGCGCCAGCGGCGAGATCGGCCACGGGCTGATCGAGAGCCTGTCCAGGGACGGCCGGCGTCCGATCATCACGCTCGACCTCAAGCCCGTCGACGCCTCGCTCGCCGGCTGCGTGCAGGAGCAGTACCTCGGCTCGGTGCTCGACGCGAGCCTGCTCGAGCGGATCCTCTCGGAGTACGAGGTCGACCTGGTGTTCCACCTGGCGGCGCTGCTCTCGACGCGCGGCGAGTTCACGCCGACGACGGCCCACCAGGTCAACGTCGAGGGCATGATCCGCATGCTCGAGTTCGCCCAGAAGGAAGGCGAGTCGCACGGGCGCCCGGTGGTGTTCCTCTACCCGAGCTCGATCGCGGCCTACGGCCTGCCGGACGCCGCCACGAAGGCGGGCGCCGGCCGCGTGCGCGAGGACGACTGGAACGTCCCGACCACCATGTACGGCTGCAACAAGCTGTACTGCGAGCACCTCGGCCGCTACTACGCCCGCCACTACAAGCAGCTGGCCGCCGAGACGCTGTCGGGCAAGGTCGACTTCCGCTGCGTCCGCTTTCCCGGGCTCATCTCGGCGGTCACGGTCCCGTCCGGCGGCACCTCCGACTACGCGCCCGAGATGCTGCACGCGGCCGCCCAGGGGCAGCCCTACGCCTGCTTCGTCCGTCCGGACACCCGGATCCCGTTCATGGTGATGCCCGACGGCGTCGACGCGCTGCTGCGCCTGGCGGCGGCGCCCAAGGAGCGCCTCACCCGCACCGTCTACAACGTCGGCGCCTTCAACCCCTCGGCCGACGAGATCCGCGCCCGCGTGCTGTCGGCCTTTCCCGGGGCGGGCATCAGCTTCGCTCCGCACCTCAAGCGGCAGCAGATCGTGGACTCGTGGCCGGCCGACGTCGAGGACCAGGCGGCGCGACGCGACTGGGGCTTCGCCCCGCGCTACGACGAGGCCCGCGCCTTCAGCGAGTACCTGATCCCGACGATCCGCGAGCGCTATCGCTAGCCCGCGACGGCCGCTCCCAGCCGACCCCGGCCCAGAACGAGCGGCCCGGGCCCGGGAAGCCGATCATCGTCTCGTAGCGTCGGCCCGTCAGGTTGTCGGCCCGCGCCCGGAGCACGAGGCCGCTGCGCAGGCGCCACCAGGACGCCGCGCCGAGGAGGCCATAGCCCTCCACCGAGTCCCGGTTCGGCACCGGGTACTGCCGGTCGAGGGTGCCGGAGCTGCCGCGCGCCTGCAGGCGCAGGCCCGCCTGGGGCAGGGGGCGCCAGGTGAGGCGCCCGCCGCCCGTCCAGCGGGGCTCGTGCAGCAGGGGGCCGCCGGCCTCGAGGTCCACCACCGCGAGGCGCGTCAGCTCGCCCTCGAGCGCCAGCGTGGGGTGCGGCTGCCAGCGCCCGACCAGCTCCAGGCCCTGCGTGCGCACGTGCGCCCGGTTGACGTGCAGGAAGCGGTCGAAGTCGAAGTCGACGAGGTTGCTGTACTCCTGGCGGAAGTAGGTGGCGCCGAGCGTCGCGCGCGCGCCGCGCAGCTCGTGCTCGAGCCCGGCCTCGCCGCCCCAGACGTGCTCGGGCGCGAGGCCCGGGTTGCCGCCGAGCGCCGGCGGGCTGGCCAGCGCGAAGAAGCTGGGCAGCTTGGAGGCGCGGCCGGCCGAGGCGCGCAGGCGCGTGGCGCCCCCGCCCGGGCGCCAGGTGACCCCGGCGTGCGGGTTCGCCTGCACAGCGCCCCCGGTCGCGGCGTCGACGCGCAGGGCCCCCTCGTAGAGCAGGGCCCCGCTCTGGTGGCGAACGCCGGCGAATCCTCCGCCGGCGACCCGTGACCGCGCGTAGTCGCCCGGCACGCTGCCGCCCAGCTCGGCCGGCAGCTTCAGCGTGCTCGTGTTGTCGCCCCACTCGCCCTCGCCGGAGAGGCCCACGTCCACCTGCGTGCGCGCGTGGCGCAGGAGAGGCAGCTGCCAGCCGGCGCGCAGCCGGCTGAAGGTGGTCTGCTCCTCCGACTCGGGGACGACCGGAGCCACGGCCGGGCTCGTGCGGCTCTGGTCCCGGCGGGCCAGGCCGACGAAGAGGCGCTGGCGCCGGCCCGCGGGGTCCCCGAAGTCGAGCCGGGCGCCGAGCGCGAGCGACCCGTGGTCGGTGTGGCGCAGCAGGCCGCTCCCGTAGACCGGGCCGCCCGACGCGTCGGGATAGTCCTGCGCGGCGCCGTCCGCGAAACGGCCGGTGAGGGCCAGGCTCGCGTTCGCGCCGAGCGGGACGTCGGCGGTCCCCCAGAGGTCGAGCTGCCGGAGGCGCTCCGCGCCGATGCGCTGCGCCTCCTCGTCCCACGCCGCGCCCGCCGCGTAGCCGGCGCGGCCCGCCTTGCCCGTCACGCGGGCGAAGGCGCGGCGCAGGTCCGCGTTGCCACCCTCGACGCCCGCCGCTGCGCCGAGCGGTCCGCCGCCGCGGGGCGTGAACAGCTGGATCACGCCGGCGAGTGCGTTCGTCCCGTAGAACGAAGTCAGCGGCCCGCGCACGACCTCGGCGCGCTCGAGCAGGGCGGCCGGGAGTTCCTCGAGGTTCACGGCGCCGCCCTGCAGCTCGGTCGCGTCGTTGAGCGGGATGCCGTCGAGCAGGACCAGCGTGTAGTTGGGGTCACTGCCCCGCAGGTAGGCGTTCGTCACCCCCGCGCGGCCGCCGCTCGAGAGGGCCACGAGGCCCGGGACCTCGCGCAGGAGCTCCGCCGCGGAGCGCGCCGCCGCCGCCTCGATCTCTCCGCCGTCGAGCACGCTGACCGCGGCCGTGGCCGACGAGACCTCTCGCGCGGTGACCGTGGCCGTCTCGTAGAAGACCGGCGGCCGGGCGGCCTCGGCGCTCGCCGCCGAAGAGGCGGCCGGAGGCTCAGGAGCCGACTGGCCGGGGGCCGTCGCGGCGAGCGTGGTCAGCAACGCGGTGAGGAGCGGGCAGGCGACTCGCATGCTTTCATCCTAGCCAGCGGCGACCCCGTTTGTCCCGCGCCAGCGGCGACCCCGGGGCCTCCGGCCGCGCTACACTGGGATCGTGCCCAGGATCGCCGTGCTGCTCCCGCTTCTCCTGACCCTTGCCTGCGGGGGCTCGTCGCCGGGCGGGGGCTCGCCGACACCCGCGCCCACGGCGTCGGCCTCGGGCACGAAGGCCCGCGACGTGGCGGCCCGCCTCGGCCGCGGTCCCGTCTTCCTGATCGGGATGGGCAACGACCTCGCGAACGACCACGGCCAGGACGGTGCCTACACGCTCGGCGTGACGCTCGACCTGCACTACGCCTATCTCGTCGGGCTGGCGGGCCAGGGCGGCTGGCCCGACTGGAACGCCAACGGCACCTTCGTCAACATCCTCACCGACAGCGCCGACGCGCGCGGCGTCGTGCCGATGTTCAGCCTCTACCAGATGGCCGCCTGGGGCGAGGCGAACACGTCCGTGCTCACGAACGACGCCTTCATGGCGCCCTACTGGTCGGGCGCGCGCCTGCTGTTCCAGCGCCTGGCCGCCTTCGGCAAGCCGGCGCTGGTCCACCTCGAGCCCGACTTCTGGGGTTTCGCGCAGCAGCAGAACGGCAACCCGGCGGCGATCCCCGCGCGCGTGAAGGCGCATGCCCCCGAGTGCTCGGACCTGCCGGACGATCTCACGGGCGTCGGGCGCTGCCTGGTGCGCCTCGCCCGCACGATCGCGCCGAAGGCGGTGATCGGCTTCCATGCCTCGCCGTGGTCGGGCGGCACGGCCGCCACCGTGGCCTTCCTGAACGCGATCGGTGCCAGCCAGGCCGACCTCGTCGTGATCGAGACGCTCGACCGCGACGCGGGCTGCTTCGAGGCGGCCGTCGACCCGAACTGCCAGCGCGGCGGCGGGCCCTGGTACTGGGACGAGGCGAACGCCACGAGCCCCAGCTTCCGCGAGCACCTCGCGTGGGCGAAGGCCATCTCCGACGGGGTCGGCCTGCCCCTGCTGTGGTGGCAGATGCCCTTCGGCGTGCCCTCCGACAAGCCGGGCGGCAGCCCCGGGCACTACCGCGACAACCGCGTGCGCTACCTGTTCGCCCACCCGGACGAGTTCGTGGCCGCCGGCGGTGTCGGCGCGGTCTTCGGCACGGGCGCCGGGAACCAGACCTACATCACGAGCGACGGCGGCCAGTTCCGCAGCGCGGTGACGGGCTACGTCGGGAAGAAGACGCCGCTGCCGTAGCCGGGCCCGGCGCGCCCCTTCTAGCTCCCGTTCCGCTCGCCCCCGCCGTGCTCGAGGCCGCAGACCCGGCACTTCGTGGCCGACACGCCGTTCGCCACCACGTGCGCCACGGGTCGCAGGGTGCGCAGGTAGGCGAACACGGCGCCGAGGTCCTCGTCGCTCATCCGCGAGTAGAGCGCCCACGGCATGACCGGGCTGAGCGTCCCGAGCTTGCCCGTGCGCATCACCTGCAGGAACGTCGCCGCGTCGTAGTGGCCGATGCCCGTCGCGTCGGGCGTCAGGTTCGTGGCGAAGGCGCGCCCCGCAGGGGAGTCGAAGCCGCTGCCGCCGGCCATGTCGAGGGCGGCATCGAACTGGCCGCGCGTCATCGGCGTGTGGCAGTGGTGGCAGGCCGAGGTCCGCAGCACGTACTCCCCGCGCTTCTCGGGCGTCGAGAGGTCGGGCGCCGCGACCGGGCCGGCCAGCGGCACGGGGACGCCGCGCATGACCAGGCCGAGCGGGAAGGGCAGCGCCGACTTGGGCAGGGCGTTGCGCACCGGCTTCAGCGAGCGCAGGTAGGCCACGATCGCCGCCATGTCCTCGTCCGGGATGCGGCGGAACTCGCCGTACGGCATCAGGGCGAACAGGGCGCGCCCGTCGATGCCGATTCCCTCGCGGACTGCGCGCGCGATGGCGTCGTCGCTGGCGCGGCCGAGGCCGGTCTCCGGGTCGGGCGTCAGGTTCGGGGCCGTGAGCCACGGCATCCCCTCCTTCGACCAGACGACACCGGCCCCGAGGCGGTCGGCGAGCGGCGGGGCGCCCGGGGCCGACCAGTCCCGCTCGGAGTGGCAGAAGACGCAGCCGTGGCGCGCCTCGGCCAGATAGCGCCCGCGCTCGACGCGCTCGGGCGTCGCCTCGAAGCGCACCGCCGTGAGCGGCCGCGCGCGAGGGCCGAAGAGGACCGCCCGCCAGCCGACGACCGCCTGCACGGCGCCGCCGACCAGCAGGGCCAGAGCGACGAAGAGCAACGACACGAGCTTCCGCCAACGGGTCATGCCTGTCTCCTGTGGGAATCGGGTGCGCTTGGGTTTGGCGGATTCTACGCCAGGATCGGCTAGCGGCCGAGCCAGCCGCCGTCCACGACCAGCACGTGGCCGTGCACGTAGTCGGAGGCCGGCGCGCACAGGAAGACCGCGGCGCCCGCGATGTCCGCCGGCTCGGCCCAGCGCCCGGCCGGGATGCGCTCGAGGATCTGCCGGCTGCGCGTGGTGTCCTCCTGCAGCGCGGCCGTGTTGTCCGTGCGGACGTAGCCGGGCGCGAGCGCGTTGACGTTGACGCCGCGCCCGGCCCACTCGTTGGCGAGCGCCTTGGTCAGCTGCGCCACCCCGCCCTTGGCGGCCGCGTAGGCCGGCACGGTGAGGCCGCCCTGGAACGAGAGCAGTGAGGCCACGTTCACGATCTTGCCGTGGCCGCTCTCCAGCATCCGCGCGCCGGCCGAGCGGCACAGCCGGAACACCGCGCTGAGGTCGACCTCGAGCACCGCGAGCCAGTCCTCGTCGCTCGTCGCGGCTGCCGGGCCGCGGCGGATGATGCCCGCGTTGTTGACCAGCAGGTCGATGCCGCCGAGCCCGTCGACGGTCGCCCGCACCAGGGCCTCGGGCACCAGCGGGTCGGCCAGGTCGCCGGTCAGCGCGAGGGCGCGCCGGCCGTGCTCGCGCACGCGCTCGCAGGTCGGCTCCGCCGGGCGGCTGTTGCCGTGCACCGCCACGTCCGCCCCGGCCGCGGCCAGGGCCTGCGCGATCGCGGCGCCGATTCCCCGCGAGCCGCCCGTCACCAGGGCGCGCCGGCCGGCGAGCGAGAACGGGGCGCTCAACGCGCCGCCTTCCCCGGGTCGAGGCCCGAGCCCCCGGCCGCGAACTCGGGCTGCACGTTGACGACACCGAACTGCCGGTCGACGCCTTCGCGGTGCGCCGCCATCATCCACAGGAAGTTGATCCCGCCGCCGGGCGCCGAGACGTTCGGGTGGTAGCCGCAGGGCATCACCACGACGTCGTCCTCGCGCACCAGCACGGCGAGCTCGGGCGCGGCCGGTTCCGTGTACACGAGCTGGATGCCGAACGCCGGCGCGGGCATGTCGACGTACAGGTACGCCTCCTCGAGCATCTCGGCGTGCTCGTGGGGCGGCCAGGAGGTCCAGTTGCCGGGCGCGCTGAAGGTGACCCCGCACAGGATCCGCCCGGCCTCGACGTTCTTGCCGATCAGGATGTTGAGCGTCCGCTCGGTCGGCGGCGCGCCGGCCTTCCAGTGCAGGCCGGGGTCCTGCTGCACGTCGGCCCAGCGCACCAGCTGGAGCGGGTAGCTCTGCGCGACCTCCGCCGCCACCTCGGCGAGGTCGCAGCCGGCGGCGCCCGGGCTGATCTCGAGCTCGCTCTCGCGCGGGACGTAGAGCGCGTCGTACGGCGTGAGCTCGAAGCTGCGGCCGGCCACGGCCACCCTGGCCCCGCCCTTCAGGCAGACGAGGCCCGTCTCGAGCCCCCCGGTCGCGAAGCGCAGCGCGGCGTCGCCCTTGTCGAGGATCACGCGCCCGTAGTGGAGCTGGCGGGCCGCGCTCGTCTGCGGGTCGAGCCAGCGGGTGCGGCCCCGGCGCGCGCCCGTGCCGCGCACCACGCAGCGTTCGGCGGTCGGCTTCTCGTTCATCGGTGCACCTCCGGCGGTGGGTTCGGGACCAGGCAGAGACCTCTCACGGGACCAGCTCCACCTCGAGCGGCGAGGCCACGCGTCGCGCGAACGCCTCGACGTGGCGGTCCCAGGCGGCGGCGTCCGGGAACCGGCCGCCGCGGTCCCAGCCGCTGCCGGCGAAGTAGGTCGCAGGGCGCGAGGCGGGGGTGCGGGCCACCACGAGGTGGCTGCCCTCGGCCTCGGTCACGTCGACGACCTGCGCCGGGTCCATCACCACCGCGCAGCCGAGGTGGCCGCCGTCGCCGTAGCGCCCCTGGTACTCCCAGGTGCGCGCGATGCCGCGCTCGCGCTCGATGCGCGAGGCGGCGCCCTCCGCCCTGCGCACGCCGGCCGCCCAGGTGACGGGCGTCCCGGGGGCCGCCTCGTCGAGCGTGTAGACGCTGTCGAAGCGGTTGAACTGGCTGCCCGCGTCCAGCGTCACGCGCTTGCGCTCGAGCACCCGGAGGCCGCCCTCCCAGGCCGGGTACACGAGCTCGAAGACGAGCCGGATCGGCCCGCTGGCGAGGACGCGCGACTGGCGCGTCGACTTGCTCCAGGCGTCGATCGCGCTGCTCGTCAGCGGCTCCTTCGCGAAGGTCTCGAGCGCCGGGCCGTAGGCGCGGAACGCGACCCGGTCGTTCTCCCAGGCGAAGTCGTCCTGTCGCTCGCGGACGAAGCGGCCGTACACGCGGTAGTCCTCGCGGCGCGCCTTGCGCGGAAGGCCGCGCGTCAGGGTGAAGGACCTCGTCTCGCCGCCCGCGAAGTCGGCCTGGAACACCAGCAGGTCGGGCCGGCCGTCCCCGTCCTCGTCGAGCGCCTGCGAGACGAGCGGGGCGCCGCCTCGCGCGTCCGTGACGACGAGGCCGGCCAGATCGCCCGGGGCGAAGCGCCCGGCGAGCGCGCGGGCGCGCACCTCGACCGTCTCTCCCGGGCGCGCGAAGTCGAGCCCGTTTCTCACCCGAAGCTCGGCGCTGGCCACCTCGGCGCCCGCGCTCGTTCCGACCGCGACGAGCGCCGCCAGCACGAGACCGCCGGCCAGCGCGGTCGCCCGTCGAGGCGCGTGAGAGCGAAGGTGCGAGAGGGACATGGCCGTGGCAGTATCCTCAGGGTCCGCGCCGGGCGGGTTTCCCCTTCGCGGTCGCGTGGGGACCACGCCCGCGAATTCTGCGATGCCGTCGTGCGCCTGTCAACCAGTTGTCCGACCATTCGGTGGGCTGACCCTGGCGAAGACCGAGTCAGGGGCTCTGGATCGAGGCGGGTCGCGAGCGTGATTGCCCTTGACGGTCATGGGCCCGGATGGTAGGAAGGCGCTGGCGACGGCCGGGCGGGTACCCCGAATTGGTCACACCAATCAAGCCGTTGCGGAGGAACGAATGCCTAGAACCACGACGTCGGCACTGGCCCTGGTCGCGGCCCTGCTCGCGACGCGCCCCGTGGCCGCGGAAGGCCCCTACCGCAACCGCGACAGCAGGGACCCGAACGACCTCTCCGAGGGCACCTACCCCATCCCGTACCAGCAGCCCCGGCCGGCCGAGATCCGCGAGCTGCTCGAGCGCGTCCACGGCTACCTCGACCGGACGGCGACGACGAGCGTGATCGACGAGCGGACCGGCGCCGAGATCCGCGACTTCAGCTCGCCCAACCCGCACGCGCGGGTGCCCGACGGGGCGGGCGAGGCGTTCTACCCGCTCGACTACACGATGGGCGTCACCCACTCGGGGATGCTGCTGGCCGGCGAGGTGACGGGCGACCCGCGCTTCCTCGACTTCACGCGCCGCCAGCTGCAGTTCATCCACGACCGCCTGCCGTACTTCCGCGCGGTGCTCGAGCACGGCGGCCAGCCGGGCAAGGGGACCTTCGGCGCGATCCTGCGGACCGCCTCGCTCGACGACTCCGGATCGATGTGCGCGGCGCTGGTCAAGGCGCGCCGCGCGGGCGTGGGCCCCGACCTGCTGGACGTGATCGAGCACTGGAGCGACTACATCGCGCACCGCCAGTTCCGACTGGCCGACGGCACCCTGGCGCGGCAGCGGCCGCAGCCCGAGTCGCTGTGGGCCGACGACCTCTACATGAGCGTCCCGGCCCTCGCGCAGATGGGAGCGCTCACCGGCGAGCGGGCCTGGTTCGACGACGCCGCGAAGCAGGTGCTGCAGTTCGGAGACCACCTCTGGGACCCGGCGGCTCAGCTCTACGCGCACGGCAAGCATCTCAACCAGCCGCTCAACCCGGAGTTCTACTGGGCGCGCGCGAACGGCTGGGCGCTGCTCTCGAGCGTCGAGCTGCTCGAGGTGCTGCCCGCGGACCACCCGGCGCGCCCGCGCATCCTCGAGCGGCTGCAGGCGCACGTGCGCAGCCTGGCGAAGCTGCAGTCGGGCAGCGGCCTCTGGCACCAGATGCTCGACAAGCCCGACTCGTACCTCGAGACCTCGGCCTCGGCGATCTTCGTCTACGCGATCGCCCGCTCGATCGACCGCGGCTGGCTGGCGCCGGTCGCCTACGGCTCGGTCGCGCAGGCCGGCTGGATGGGGCTGACGACGCGCGTCAACGCCCGGGGCCAGGTGGAGGGCACCTGCGTCGGCACCACCCTCGCGAGCGACAACGTCTACTACTACAACCGCCCGGTCTCGGTGTACGCGACGCACGGCTACGGGCCGCTGCTGCTCGCGGGAGCGGAGATGCTGCGGCTGCTGGCCGACCCGCGCTTCGAGGTGCAGTACAAGCTGCGGACGTATCACTACGTCCCGCGCTCTCGCTGAGCGCGCTCAGCGCTCGCGTGGCCCGGAGCGGCGGCGCTGGGCGCCCTCGCGTTCGACCTGCTCCCAGCGCGCGTGCTCGAGGTGCCGGGCCATCTCGCGGCGCGCTCGCTCGCCGTTGCGCGCCTTGATCGCCTCGTAGACCTGGCGGTGGGTCTCGGCCGAGTCGCGCAGGCTGGCGCCCTCCATGTTGACGCGCCCGGTCTCCCAGATGATCTCGGTCAGCGTGCCGATGATCGTGGCCACGATCGGGTTGCCGCAGCCGGCCGCCACCGCCCGGTGGAAGCCGAGGTCGTGGCGCAGGAACGCCTGGGGATCCTCGAGCGAGGCGAACATGCCGGTGATCTCGTCGGCCATGCCGGCCAGGTGCTCGCCGCGCGCACGCTCGGCGGCGAGGCCGGCGGCGCCGACCTCGAGCATGCGGCGCGCCTCGTAGATCTGGTCGAGCGTGAAGCCGTGCAACGCGGCCAGGAACTGCAGCGGCTGCTTGCCCAGCTGCGGCGGGCCCTCGACGATGAAGGTGCCGGCGCCGCGCCGCGCGTGGACGATGCCCAGCGCCTGCAGCGTGCGCAGGCCGGAGCGCAGCGACGGGCGGCTGACACCCATCTGCAGCGCCAGCTCGCGCTCCGAGGGCAGGCGATCGCCGGGCCCCAGCCGGCCGCCCTCGATCTCGCGGCGCACGTGCTCCACAACCTGCGCGCCCGCCGTCGCCGCGCCCCGACCTGCCGCCTGGTTCATGGTCGCCCGAGAGATACCACCCGCCCCCGGCGGCGTCAACGAGGGGCTCAGGGGCGCGCCGTGGTTTCGTGCTCCCGCGCGGCGCGCCCCAGGGCGAAGCCGAAGTAGTCGCGCGCGTTGAAGAAGCAGACGTTGGCCACGAGCGCGGCGAGCGCCCCGCGCTCGCCCGGCAGCCGGCCGCGCCGCACGTCCTCGCCCAGGATGTTGCACAGCAGGCGGCGGAAGTAGTCGTGCCGCGAGTAGGAGAGGAAGCTGCGCGAGTCGGTGATCATGCCCACGAAGCGGGAGAGGAGCCCCATGTTCGCGAGCGAGCGCAGCTGCGCCTCCATCCCGTCGAGCTGGTCCAGGAACCACCAGGCCGAGCCCCACTGCACCTTGCCGGGGACGCTGCCGTCCTGGAAGTTGCCGATCATCGTCGCCATCAGCTCGTTGTCGGCCGGGTTGAGGTTGTAGAGGATCGTCTTGGCGAGGCGCTCGCCCTCGTCCAGGCGATCGAGGAAGCGCGCGAGCGGCCGCGCCTGCTCCGCGTCGCTGATCGAGTCGAAGCCGGTGTCCGGCCCCAGCCTGCGGCGCATGCGCGTGTTGTTGTTGCGCAGGGCGCCGAGGTGGAACTGCTGCACCCAGCCGCGCGCGTGGTCGAGCTCCGCCAGCCGCTGCAGCAGGGCCGAGCGGAAGGCGCGCGCCTCCGCCGGCTGGAGGTCGCGGCCGCCGCGCAGGCGCGCGAACAGCGAGGCCGCGGTCGCGTCGGAGAACTCCTCGGCGTCCAGCTTCTCGAGGCCGTGGTCCGAGGCGCGGCAGCCCTGCTCGTGGAAGAACGAGTGGCGCCTTTCGAGCGCCGCCAGCAGGTCCTTCCAGGTGCCGATCGAGACCGCCGCCGCCTGCTCGAGCTTCTCGAGCCACGCGGTCCAGGCGACGCGGTCCTCGACCAGCACGGCCTTGTCCGGCCGCCAGGTCGGGTAGACCTGCGTCTCGGGGTCCTGGCGCATCGCCAGCGCCGCGTGCGCCTCGAGCGAGTCGGTCGGGTCGTCGGTCGAGCAGACGACGGCGACGCGAAACTGCTTCAGCAGCCCCATCGCCGTGAACGTGTCCTGCTTCAGGCACTCGTTCGCGCGCTCGAAGGCCGCCCGCGCCGTCGCCGGGGCGAGCAGCTCGTCGATGCCGAAGGGTCGCTTCAGCTCCATCGCCGTCCAGTGGAACAGCGGGTTGCCGAGCGTCTCCGGCACGGTGCGCGCCCAGGCCTCGAACTTCTCCCAGTCCGAGGCGTCGCCCGAGCAGAGGCGCTCCGGCACGCCGTTCGTGCGCATGGCCCGCCACTTGTAGTGATCGCCCTCGAGCCAGACCTCCGTGATCGAGCGGAAGCGGTGGTCCGAGGCCATCAGGTCGGGCGAGAGGTGGCAGTGGTAGTCGATGATCGGCAGCGCCTTCGCGGTGCCGTGGTACAGCTCGCGCGCCGTCTCGGTCTCGAGCAGGAAGTCGTCGTGGATGAAGGGCTTCATCGGCAGGGCCTCGTCAGGCGGTCTTTTCGACCGGGATGGGCTCGAACCTCGGGGCGAGCGCGTGGTGGATCGCGAAGGACAGGAGATACGCGAAAGCGCAGATGCCGAACAGGATGGTGTAGCCGCCGGTGATGTTCCCGGCCGCCTTGAAGCGGTCGAGCAGGGCCCCGGTGAGGATGGGGAAGATGAACCCGCCAGCCGACCCCGTCATGCCGCCGAGGCCGGTGATCGTGGCGATGTCCTTCTTCGGGAACATGTCCGAGAGGGTGGTGTAGAGGTTGGCCGACCAGGCGTGGTGCGCCGAGCCGGCGAGGCCGATGAGCAGCACGGCGGGCCAGTCGCCGACCTTCGTGACCGCCAGGATGGGCAGGACGAACAGCGCGTAGGTGAACATGCACGCCTTGCGGGCCCGGCTCACGCTCCAGCCGTTCCGGATCAGGTACCCGGGCAGCCAGCCGCCGGCGATGCTCAGCACCGTGACGATCGTGTAGATGGTGACGAGGTGGACCCAGCTGTGCTTGATGCTGAGGCCGCGGGTGGTGTTGAAGTAGTCGGGGAGCCAGATCAGGAAGAACCACCACACCGGGTCGGTCAGGAACTTCGCGGTCAGGAACGACCACGTCTGCGGCAGCTTCAGGGCGCGGACGTAACCCATGGGCCGGCCGCCGCTCCCCCCCTCGTCCTTGTCGCTGTGGATGAGCTCGTACTCGGCCTTCGTCAGGTTCTTTCGCTTCTCGGGCACGTCGTACATCGGGAACCAGAAGAAGAGCCAGATGAACCCGGCGAGGCCGGCAAGGATGAAGGTCCAGCGCCAACCGAACGTGATCGCGATGGCCGGGATCATGGCGGGGGCGATGATCGCCCCCATGTTCGTGCCGGCGTTGAAGATGGAGTTCGCGAACGCCCGCTCCCTCTTCGGGAACCACAGCGCGATCGCCTTGATCGCCGAAGGGAAGTTCCCCCCCTCGCTCACGCCCAGGAACACCCGGGCGGCGAAGAAGCCGTTGACGGAGCCGACGAGCGCGTGGCTCATCGCGGCGATGCTCCACAGGACGATCGAGGTCGCGTAGCCGATCTTCGTCCCGTAGCGGTCCACGAACCAGCCGAAGATGAAGAGCCCCAGCGCATAGGAGAGCTGGAAGGCCCCGTTCACCTCGCCGAAGGTCTTGTTCGACCAGCCGAGCTCGGCGTCGAGGAACTCCTTGATGAGGGCGAGGATCTGGCGGTCGATGTAGTTGACGGTGGTGGCGAAGAACAGCAGAGCGCAGACGACCCAGCGGTACTTGCCGGCGGACTCGAAGCTCACTGGTTCACCCCACTCGCCAGGAAGCCGCCGTCGACGGCGAGCACCTGGCCGTTCACGAAGCTCGCCGCGTCCGAGGCGAGGAAGATGCACGCCCCCACGAGCTCCTCGACCTGGCCGAAGCGCTTGAGCGGCGTGCGCATGCGCAGCTCCTTGCCGCGCTCGGTGCCGTCGAGCAGCTGGGCGTTGAGCGCCGTGCGGAAGACGCCGGGGGCGATCGCGTTGACGATCACGCCCTTGGGGCCCCACTCGACCGCCAGCGAGCGCGTGAGGCCCGAGACGCCGGCCTTGCTCGCCGCGTAGGCCGCGACCTCGAGGAACGAGACGAAGGAGTTCAGCGACGCGATGTTGACGATGCGGCCGTAGCCGCGCTCGATCATCGGCCGGCCGAAGACCTGGCAGGCGCGCAGGGTGCCGGTCAGGTTCGTCTCGACGATGCCGTTCCACTCCTCCTCGGGCAGGTCGAGGACGGGCGTGCGCTTGATGCGGCCGGCGCAGTTGACGAGGATGTCGACCCTGCCGAAGGCGGCCAGCACGGCATCCCGCGCGGCCTCGAGCGAGCCGCGGTCGCACACGTCGGCCGCGGCCCGGATCGTCCTGCGCCCCTTCGCCTCGATCTCGGCGGCGGTCGCCTCGACCTTGTCGGCGCTGCGCGCGCAGGCGACCACGTCGGCGCCGGCCTCGGCCATCCCGAGCGAGAGCGCCCGTCCGATGCCCGCGGTGCCGCCGAGGACGACCGCCACCTTGCCCGTCAGCTCGAGTGAGGGATGACCCACCTTCGTTCCTCCTATTCGCCCTATTCGCCGCCGCCGCGGACTTCGGCGCGCCCGAGCAGGGGCTCGAGCGTCTGCGCGTGCTGGGCCTTGAGCAGGTGCTCGTTCATCGCCTCGCGCGCCGCCCCGGGGTCCCGCGCGCGGATGGCGCGGTACACGCGCCGGTGCATCTCGGCCGACTCGCGCAGGTCGCGCGCGTGCGCGATGGTCTCCTTGCGCAGCTCGTAGAACTGGGCCGAGACCATCTCCATCAGCGCCGCCAGCACGCGGTTGGCGCAGCCCGAGGCGACGGCCCGGTGGAAGCGCACGTCGTGCACGAGGAAGGCCGCGGGGTCCTCGAGCGAGGCGAACATCTCCGTCACCTCCTCGGCCATCGCCGCGAGCTGCTCGGCCTGCGCGTGCTCGGCGGCCAGCCCGGCCACGCCGACCTCGAGCACCTGGCGCGCCTCGAACATCTCGTTGGGCGTGAAGTGGTGCAGCGAGGCCAGCAGGCTCAGCGGCTCGGTGCCGAGGTTGGGCGGCCCGTCGGCGATGAAGGTGCCGGCGCCCCGGCGCGAGACGACGACGCCCATCGACTCGAGCGCCTCGAGCCCCGAGCGGACGCTCGGCCGGCTGACGTGCAGCTCGAGCGCGAGGTCGCGCTCCCCGGGCAGGCGGTCGCCGGGCCGCAGCTCGCCGCTCTCGATCTTCAGGCGCACGTGCTCGACCACGCGGTCGCGGGTGGTCGGCGGCTCGGTGGAGGACGCGCTGCGGGCCGTCATGCGACCTCCACGGCGCCCGCGCGGGCGGCGGCGTAGGCGGCCTCGACCACGGCGAGGCTGCGCAGCCCCTCGCGGCCGTCGCAGGCCGGGGCGCGTCCGCTCGCGATGGCCTCGGCGAAGTCCTCGATCATCCGCCGGTGCGGCGTCGCGTCGGCGACGGCGGCGGTCGCCGCGCCGCCCGCGGCCTCGTCGCCGGCCGAGACGAGCTGCGGCGCGGGCGTGCGCAGGTCGGCCGCCACGACGCGGTCGCCCTCCACCGTGACGGTGCCCTCCGTGCCCGAGATCTCGAGGCGGCGCGGGTAGCCGGGCCAGGCGACGGTCGTCGCCTCGAGCGTCGCCACGACCCCCGACTGGAACTCGAGCAACGCGAGCGCGACGTCCTCGCATTCGATCGTGTGCGCCCGGGTCGCGGTCAGGGCGCGGACGCGCGCGACCGGTCCGAGCAGCCACAGCAGCAGGTCCACGGTGTGGATGCCCTGGTTCACCAGCGCCGCCCCGCCGTCGAGCGCCCGCGTGCCGCGCCAGCGCGAGCCCGAGTAGTACTCGGGGGGGCGGTGCCACTTGACCCGCGCCGAGGCGAGCAGCACCTCGCCGAGCCCGCCCTGCTGCAGGAAGGCGTGGAGGCGGACGAGGTCGGGCTTCCTGCGGTCCTGGAACAGCACGCCGAGCTTCACGCCCGCCTTGTCGGCCGCGGCGACCAGGGCGCGGCCGCGCTCGAGCGTCGTGTCGATCGGCTTCTCGACCAGCACGTGACGCCCGCTCTCCGCCACCGCTATCCCGTGCTCGGCGTGCAGGCCCGAGGGGCTCCCGATCAGCACGAGGTCGAGCGGCTGGGCCAGGAAGCCCTCGAAGTGGGCGAGCGCCTTGCCGCCGTAGGCGGCGGCCAGCCGCACCGCCTTGGCCGGGTCACGACCGTGGAAGGCGACGATCTCGAGCCCGGCCTGGCGGGCGGCGCGCGCGTGGGTGTCCGTGATGTTGCCGCAGCCGACGAACCCGGCTCGCAGGGGCATTCGCCGCCTACCGCCCCGACCCCGCCACGAACTCCTTCCAGGCGGCCTCGGCCGCGGCGGCCGAGAACGGCCCCGGCAGGATCGCCAGCGCGTGGCGGAACGTGACGCTCGCCCCGGGCTCGAGCGCGAGGTCGAGCTGTTCCTTGCCGTTGCTGAAGACGCGCACCCCGAGGTTGTTGGCCGCGAACAGGCCGTAGCCGCGCGCGTGCCAGTGGGTGGGGTGGTCCGGGTTCTTCGGGTGGTCGAGCATCACCAGCGTCACGTCCTCGCCGTCCACCCGACCCGAGAGCGCGACCCAGCGGCCGCGCGTGCTCCACACGGCGTCGCCCTTCAGCCCTTCGCTGCTCGTGTACAGGCCGCTGACGCCAGCGTTGTCGAGGACCGGCACCGCGGTCGGCCGCCCGCTCGCGTCCGTGAAGAGCTCCGGCTTGTCCGCCGGCTGTTCCAGCGCCCGCGCGACGCGCAGCCCGAACAGGCCTTCCTTGTTGTCGCTGAACACCACCTTCGTCTTCGTCGCGGTGAGCGTCGTGACGTGCTCGATCACGCGAGCGCCCTTCGCGGCGCGGAAGCGGTAGCGGGTCTCGTCCTCGAGGGCCACCGAGCCGTCGGGCATCAGCCACTGGAGCGAGACGTCCAGCTCGCCGTGGCCCGCGCCGCTGCGCGCCTGCTTCACGGCGACGTGCCGCACCGTGCCCATCTTCGCGCGCTCGGCGGGCGTGAGCGCCTCGGAGTTGTTCCAGAAGTCGACACCGTTGACCGCCCCGTGGTTGAACCACAGGCCCACATGGTGCGGGTGGTCGACCCGTTCCCCCGGGCGCGGGGCGAGCGGGAAGCCGCGCGTCACCGGCGTGCCCTGAGCGGTCAGGATCGGGAACAGCACGGGTTTGGCGAGCCGGTCGGGCCAGATGTAGGAGGTGAACGGTCTTGCGTCGATCAGCACGTCGACACGGCGTTCGCCGGCGCTCGCTCGGATCTCGATCCGGCTCGGTTCTTCCGCGGCGAGGACCGCGCCGGCCAGCACCAGCGTGAACGCGAGGCCGAGGACGCACGAATCGCCGATTCTGGTCATACCAGTCACCTCGAGAATCCAGACAGCGCGATTTGTACTGCCCCTCATGAGGCGCTGTCAAGCGGCCTTTCGCCCCGCGCCGAGCCGGGATCTGCGGCGCCGGATCGCCGCTAAGTGCCAGATGCAGCGGGCGCCGCCCCCGGGTGCGCACCGGTGTCCCTGGCGGGTCGCCGCCTGGTGGAAAAATCGGTCAGACCACCTCTTGACGCCCGCGATCCGCCAGCCTAAGCTTGTTCCCCGCCGGAGGACGTTACGCCGCTGGACCCGGCAACGGAGGCACACGTGAGCGGTCGACTGGATGCGCTGAATCTCGAGCTCGTCGCGGCCTCCCGCGTCGAGTCCGCGGGCGCCGAGTGGGCGCTCGCGCGCGACGGCCGCCTGGCCGTGTCCGTCGGCACGGACGCCTCCCGGGTCCTCGACGGCCTGGAGGGCGAGACCGCGAGCCACGCCGGTGGACCGGTGCTCCTGGGCCCGGCCTCCCCACGCAACGCCGCGGCCCTGCGCCGTCACCTGCCCTGGCTGCGGCCCTGCCCGCTCGGCACGCGGACCTCGGCCGGCCTCGGCGACCGCCTCGGCCTCGCCACCCCGGGCCACGTGCGCGCGGTGCGGGCGGTCGGTGGCGCGGCGGCGATCGCCCCGATCTTCCCGCAGCAGTCGATCCGCGAGATGACGCGCACCGGCCGCACCCCGATCGAGGTGATGGACGACGCGACCTGGGGCATGTTCGCCGAGGGCTGGAAGGACGTCACCGGCGCCGACGCCGACCACCTCAAGACCCCCGCGGACAT
>JBGASI010000675.1:0-2310 GCA_044229815.1 Vicinamibacteria bacterium
GATGGCGGTGTCGTTGTAGAGGAAACTGACACCCGCCCGGAGCGCGTGCGCGCCCTCCTGATGCGACAGCGTGTCGACCACCTCGACCAGCGTGTTGGTGCGCCGCAGCGGGCTGCCGGAGAGCGTCCCGAAAGAGGCGACACCTGCGATGCTCACGGCCGGGCCGACGGGGTCGGTCGGTGGCGCCTCGAGGTCGCCGTGCGCGAACTGGACCCGCGTCTCGTTGAAGGTGCGCCCCGAGAGGTTCCAGGTGTCGCTGAGAGACACCACGTGATCGACGTTGTGAAGGCCCGCCGAGGCGCTCGGAGCGCTCAGCCCGCCCGCCCCCCGCGAATTGTCGGCGGTCACCCTGTAGAGGCTGTAGCGCAGGCTCAGCTGGTGCCGGCCCGCGTGGTGATCCACCTTGCCCAGACCCATGGTGCTGCGCACCGGGTTCGGGTAAACGCCTGTGGCGATCGGCGAGCCCGGGTAGCCGGTGGCGGCAAGCCGGCCGTTGATCGTGTCGACGTTCGCCGCCGTGATCGTGGTGAGGCCGGACTGTTCGAGGTCGCGCTGCTCGACGTTGGCGAAGAAGAACGTGCGGTCCCGCGCGACGGGCCCCCCGAGACTGAGGCCGTACTGGTTCTGGTGCATCGGCAGCGTGCGGCCGAGGAGCGGGTTGGCCGCGTTCAACGCGTCGTCGCGCAGGTACCAGTAGGCGGACCCGCGCAGGACGTTCGTGCCGCTCCTGGTCACGACGCTGACCGTGCCGCCGAGGGCGCGGCCGAGCTCCGCCTGCCCGCCCGAGGTGATGACCTGGAACTGCTCGACGGACTCCACGGCCAGCGGCGTGCCGCTCAGGCCCGCCGCGTCGTCGTTCGCGGACACGCCGTCGACGATGAAGCTGTTCGAGAAGTTGCGCTGGCTGCCGATCGACAAGCCGCTGCCGGGCACCGCCGAGGTCTCGGCAAAGAGCTGCGTGCTCGCCACGTTCGTCGGCGACGCGCCCGGGACGAGCAGCGCGAGGTCGAGGAAGTTGCGGCCGTTCATGGGCAGCGCTTGGGCTTCCGTCGCCGACACGGTGCCTGCAATCTGGCTGCGAGCCGTTTCGATGGTGAGGGCTTCGCCCCTGACCGTGACGCTCTCCTCGACGCCCCCCAGCTCGAGGGCGAGCAGCAGCTGGAAGGCGGAGCCGGCATTCAAGGACAACGCGCGACTGGCCGCCCTGAACCCCTGCTTGGTCACGGTCAGCTCGTACGGCCCGACCTTCAGGAAGGGCAGGCGGAAGCGTCCGTCCTGATCCGTGACGGCGGCGACCTCGATGTTGGTCTGCGTATGACGCGCCGTGACGTCCGCGCCGCTGACGGCCGCGCGCTGTGGGTCCGTGACCCTGCCGCCGATGCTGCCGTACTGGATCGCTTCCTGGGCGGAGGCGCTGGAGAGGAAGGCCGTTGCGTACAGTGCAATGAGCACGAGCGAAGGTGCTCGCATGAGACTCCCTTCCCGCCGGTGTCAGGCTGGCGTCTTTGGGTGAAGTGGGCGGATCGTCTCATGCGATCCCGATGGTGCGTATGTGGCAAATTGTCGCAACCGGGGGACCAGCACGACCGTGAGAGGCGGCGGGTGCCGACCCGACGCTAGACGAAGCGCAGCGCCGGCGGCTCCTCGCGCGGCAGCGGGTCGTCCGTGGCCGCGGCCTCCCGGAAGCGGCGCAGCGCCGCGCGCAGCGGCGAGGTCTCGAGGCCGGCGTAGCGCTGCGGGTAGGGCGAGAGCCGCGTCAGGGCGCGGTCGAACAGACGCGCCGCGCCCGCGCGGTTGCCGTTGTCGAGGTGGTAGAAGCCCACCGCCGCCTGGATCAGCCCCTGGAAGAACGAACGCGACGGCCCGCGCAGGCCCGACCACAGCTCCTCGAGCGTGTCGTGGCACTCGAAGAAGAGACGATCGTTGAACTGCGCGACGCCACGCTCGAGCAGCGCGCGCTCCTCTCCCGTCAGCTCCGGCTCCTGGGCCGGGAGGAATGGGCTCACTCGTCCGGCGAGCGGCGCGGCTCGAGGGTGACGCCGGCGCTCGCGCGCGCCCGGTCGACGGCCCGCTTCGCCTCGCGGTACTGCTCGAGCTGCGAGCGGTACGGCTCCTCGCCCCGCCCGGGGCGCTTTCGCTTGTGGGTCCCGTCCGCCTGCAGCCGCCGGCCCTTCACGTTGTCGGCGAAGGCGGCGTCGAGCGCGAGGAGCACCTTCTGCCGGCCCTCGGGAGCCAGCACCGGGAACAGCAGCTCGATGCGGCGGTCGAGGTTGCGCGGCATCCAGTCGGCGCTCGAGAGGTAGACCTCCT
>JBGASI010000676.1:0-2308 GCA_044229815.1 Vicinamibacteria bacterium
TCTGCAGGGCGTGCCGCTCGAAGACGCCGGGTCGCGTCTGCTCCAGCCAGCCGAGCGACGTGAAGGCGCCGCGCGTGCGCTCGGTGTCGGGCAGGAACGCCGCGACGGCCACGTCGAGGTCGCCGTCGCCGTCGAGGTCCGCCGCCTGCGCGCGGTGGGCCCCGGGCAGCGCCGCGATCGGGTGGGGCTCGAACGGGAAGCGCCCGCGGTTCTCCAGCCACAGGACTCCGTGGTACGGCCGCACCGTCGCGTCCTCGAGCGTCGCCCCGTTCGTCGCCAGCACGTCGAGGTCGCCGTCGCCGTCGAGGTCCACGAGCTCGATCCCGGTGGCGCCCCAGGCCGGCGTCGGGGCGGCGAAGATCGTCTGCCGCTCGAAGCGGCCCTCGCCGCGGCTCAGCAGCGCGACGACGCCCTCGTGCTGCTGGCCGAAGAGGGCCACCACGTCCGTCCGCCCGTCGCCGTCGAGGTCGGCCAGCGGAACCTGCAGCGCGCCGGCGCGCTCGTCGAGCATCGTTGGCGCGAACTGTGGGTCCTTCCAGTCGGTGGTGCGGTTCTCGAGCCGCAGCACACCGCCGCGCGCGTACAGGCCGGTGACGGCCACCACGAGGTCGAGGTCCCCGTCCCCGTCGAGGTCCCTGGCCTCGACGTCGCTCACGCGCGGCAGCTTCTCGACCAGCAGGCGCTTCTCGAACGTCCCGTCGCCCCGGCTGCGCAGCCAGACGACCGCGCCCTTGACGTGGTCCTCGGGCATGAAGAAGCCGACGTCCGCGATCAGCAGGTCCTGCCGGCCGTCCTGGTCGAGGTCCGCGAGCGCCGCGTGGACGGGGTTCGGGACCTTCGCGATCTCGCGCAGGGCGCCGGGCGAGCGCCGCGGGTCGCCGAGGAGCACCAGCCCGTGGCCCATGTCGCAGGCCACGACCTGGAGCCGGCCGTCGCCGCCCACGTCGAAGAGGCCCACGTGCGCGAGGATCGGCACCGGCGCGGCGCCCGGGGGGCTGAGCAGGCCGCGGCTGAAGCGCAGCGGCTCGACCGGCGCCGGCCAGGGCTCGGGAGCGGGCAGCGCCTCCGGGGCGCGCGCCTCGAAGTAGCGGACGAAGGGCTCGAGCTCGAGCTGGGCGAGCCCGCTCTCGCGCCGCTCCGGCACGCCGACGCGCGTGAGGCTGAAGCGGGCCATGTCCTGCAGTCGCGGCTTCCACTGCGCGCGCGGCAGGTCCCCCGGTGCGGGCGCGACGTGGCACACGGCGCACTCCCGGCGGGCGGTCTCGACGAAGGCCGCGTCGGGCAGCGGGTCGGGCCGGCCGTCCAGGCCGAGCAGCGGCGGGGGAGCGGGCGGGGCGACGGGCGCCGGCCGCCGGGCCTGCGATACGGCGCAGGCCAGCGCGAGCGGCAGCAGGGCGACGAACGGGAGCCTGCACTTCACGAGGGCCAGTCTAGCGCGGCCGCCGCCGCCTCTCGTGAAGCGGATGGCTCAGTGCCTCGCGAGCGCCGCCGGGGCGGTCCAGTCGAGCACCTGGCCGTCCCGCAGCAGCCGCGCGCGCAGCGCCTCGTAGCGCACGTCCTGGACGACGCCGTTGCCGTCGAGCGCGAGCGAGGCCGCGGTCGCCGCGGACTGGCCGAGGATCATGAACACGGGCTCCATGCGGATCGAGCCGTAGGCGATGTGGCTGGCCGAGAGCGCGACCGGCACCAGCAGGTTCGTGGCCTCGGCGCGCCTGGGCAGGATCGCGCGGTAGGAGACGGGGTACGGCCCCACGACGGGCACCTGCACGTCGCCCTCGTTGCGCGCGGCGCCCTCGGCGACGTAGCGCTGGACGTTGTGCGAGTCCATGCCGTAGGCCGCCAGCCCGACCGAGTCCTCCGCCCTGCGCTCGCCCCGGCAGTGGTGCTCGCTCATCACGACCTCGCCGATCATCCGCCGCGCCTCGCGCACGTACAGCTGGCGCGGGAAGTGGGCGCCGTCGGCGAACTCGTCGCGGCACAGGCCCCAGCGCGAGGCCTCCTCGCGCACGGCGGCCGGCAGGCGCTCGTCGTGCTGCAGGAAGTACCACAGTCCCGCGACGTAGGCGACGTGCTCGCGCGCGAGCCGCTCGCGCTCGGCGTGGCTCGCCTCCGGGTAGCCGTAGTTGGCGCCGATGTGGTCGGAGGAGAAGGCGCCGTTGTTGTTGACGTCGGTCTTGCGGTTCGGCATCGAGCCGATCGAGCCGAGCGCGTCGAAGACGCCGGCCTCGACGTAGCGACGCAGCAGCTCGTAGCGGGCCGGGTCGTAACCCTCGGGCCGCGGGATCGGCAGGCGGTTGGCCGGCGCGTC
>JBGASI010000677.1:0-2301 GCA_044229815.1 Vicinamibacteria bacterium
CGGCGAGCTGCGCGAGTACGCGCGTGCCGGCGGGAGGCTCGTCGTCGAGGCCCGCGCGGGCTGGAACGACGAGCGCGGGCGAGCCTCCGAGGTGATTCCCGGGCTCGGCCTGGCGGAGGTCGTGGGCGCGCGGGAGAGCGCCGTCCAGACGGTCGAGAGGGGCAAGGCGTCGCTGCTGTCGGCCGACGCGGACGGCCTGCCGGGGCTCAGCGCGGGCGAGGCCCTGCCGGGGCGCTGGTACGAGGAGGCGCTCGAGCCGCTGCGGCCGGACACCCGCGTGCTCGCGCGGTTCGCGGGCGGAGAGCCGGCGGCCACGGTCTCGAGCTTCGGCCGCGGGCGCGCGCTGATGCTCGGCTCGTACGTGGCGGCCGGCTACGTGACGCAGCCCGAGCCGGCCACGCGGCGCTTCTACGCGGCGCTGCTCGACTGGGCCGGGGTCGAGCGGCCCGTGGCGACGAGCGGGGACCCCGTCGAGGTGCGGCTGCTCGAGTCGGGCCGCGAGCACCTGGTGTTCCTGTTCAACCACGCGCCGGCGCCCGCCACGGCCGCGGTCACGCTCCGCCTGCCCCTCGCGGGCCGTGTGGTCGAGGACCTCGCTTCAGGCCGGCCCGTGGCGGCGAGCCCCGACGCCGGGACCTTCGCCTGGCAGGGCACGCTCCCGGCCCGGGACGTGCGCGTGCTGCGCATCCGGCCGAGGTGAGAGCCGGGCGATCCCGTCGCTAGCGTGCCCTGGGCATCAGCCGCTGCACGCTCATCGGCATGCCGGCGAAGCCGACCTGCCGGTACTCCTCGAGGCGGCGGGCGAGCGAGCGGGGCAGCGCGGCCGCCGCGGCGGGGGTCAGCAGGACCTCGCCCGGCCGAGCCAGGTCCTCGCCGAGCTTCGAGGCGAGGTTCACCTCGAGGCCGAACACGTCCTCCTCGAGGTCGAGCACGCTGCCCCAGCCGATCCCGTAGCTGAAGATCACGCACTCGTCGTCCGGCCGTCCGCGGTTCGCGCCGCGGATCGCGCGCTCCATCCCGTCGACGCCCCGGCAGGCCGTGGCCGCGTCGGGGAACACGAGCAGCAGGCTGTCGGCCTCCACCTTGACCAGCCGCCCGCCGCAGGCGCGGATCGCCGGCTGCACCGCGCGCTGCGCGCGCTCGAACGCCATCAGGAAGTGGACGATGCCGTCACGCGCCGCGCGGTGCGTGAAGTCCGCCGTGTCCGTGTAGACGATCCCGAGCGGGTGCGCGGCCGTGTCCATCAGCCGCGCGTCGAAGCCGGCCCGGCGCGCCGGAGACACCCGCTCCCGGCGCCGCAGCGCCGCGCGGAACCGGCTGACCGGGAAGCCGCGTTGCCGGGGCATCAGTCGAAGAACGGGAAGAGGCGGCGCAGCTGCGCCTCGTCCGGCTGCGAGCCGTACTCGCAGATCTCGAACGCCTCGGCGTCGCGCACGGCCTCGGCCCTGGCCCCGTACCACTTGCGCAGCGCGGTCCGCAGCGCCTCGCCGAGCGGCCGGCCGCTGCGCTGCGTGCGCAGCCAGGCCAGCCGGGCGCCCGGGTCGGCGGGTACAGAGTCGAGCTCGTGGTCGACCCACGGCAGCCACTCGTAGACCTGCGAGACGTGGGCGTCGAGCGCCAGCAGCTTGCGCTCGAGCACCGAGTCGATCGCGACCGCGACGTCCGGCCGGAACGGGTTCGGTCGCTGGAAGGAGTCCTGCGCGTAGGCGAAGACCGGGTTGCGCTCGAGCGGGGGCGTGTCCGGGCAGACGTTCGGCACGACCACCAGGTAGGCCGAGTCCTGCACCACGACGCCCGTGTAGCGATGGTCGGGGTGGTAGTCGTTCGGGCGCGGGGCGATCACGAGGTCGGCCTTCCACTGGCGGATCCTGCGGATCACCTGGGCGCGCACCGCGAGCGTCGGCTGCAGCTCGCCGTCGTGGTTGTCCAGCACCTCGTACTCGGCGATCCCGAGCCGCCGGCCGGCCTCCTGCGCCTCGGCCCGCCGCCGCTTCGCGAGCGCGCCGCCGCCCTGCGACTGGTGCCCGGCGTCGCCGTTCGTCAGCGCCACGAACTTGACCGCGTGGCCCTTGGCGGCCCACAGCGCGGCGACGCCGCCCGCGTCGATGTCGCAGTCGTCGGGGTGCGCCCCGAACACGATGACCCGCAGCGGCCGGGCGGGCTCGGCCGCCGCGGCCGGGGCGGCGGCCGCGGCCGCCAGCGAGAAGATCACGGGGCCGATGCCGACGCTTCGCCACGCCATGGGAGCCTCCTGTGTCGCGTGCTGCGCCGGCATTCTAGCGCCGCGCGCCGGCGCGCGCT
>JBGASI010000678.1:0-2299 GCA_044229815.1 Vicinamibacteria bacterium
GGCTTGCTGGCCGGCGCGCTCGTGGCGCTCGGCGGCCCCGTCGCCTGGGGCTACCTCTACGGTTCCGACATCGCCCTCTTCCTCTTCCTCGCCCTCCTCGTGCTCGAGCGCTGGCTCGCCGGCTGGCAGGACGGCTCGGCGCCGGGCCTCGCGATCGCCAACTCGCTGCTGGCGCTCGCGCGTCCCGAGGGCCTGACGATCGCCGCGCTGCTGGCCGTCGCCTGGCTCGCGCGGCCGACGCAGGACCGGGTCTCGCTGCGCGAGCGCCTGCTGCCCCTCGCGGGCGCCGCCAGCGGGATCCTCGTCCTGGGGCTGCAGAGGGCCCTGACGGGCGCCTGGCTCTCGACCTCCGTCGGCGAGAAGTCGCTGCTCCCCAGCTACGGCCCGGTCGAGACCCTCGCGGCGACCAGCAAGTACGGGGTCGACGTGCTGCGCGGCCTGCTGCTCGGCCTCTACCCCGCCGAGTCCCCGATCGGCTTCGCGCAGGGCCACGCGCCGTTCGCCTTCCCCCCGCTCGGCCTGCTGTTCGTCCTGCTCGCAGCCGTGTGGCCCGCCGCCGGGGTACGGCCGGCCGCGCGCGTCTGGCTCGCGGTCGTGGCCGTGGTGTTCGCGCTGACGACGCCCAACGTCTTCATGGGCGTCCACTTCAACCGCTACCTGCTCTGGGCCTTCCCGGGCCTGTTGGCCTTCGCCGCGGCGGGGCTGGGCGTCGCCACGCGCCTCGTCGCCCGGGACGACGACGCGCTCGAGGCCTCCCTCTTCCGCGCGGGCGCCGGGGTCTTCCTGCTGCTCGGGCTGCTGTCGACCGTGCGCTTCGCGGCGCTCGACTCGGAGATGGCCGGGGAGACCTGGCGGCGCGAGATCCCGATGGCGGACTTCATCCGCGAACACCTGCCCATGGGCGTCGGCATCGCGAACGCAGCCACCAGCGTCGAGTACCTGACCGGACACAGGAACCTCAACCTGCACGGGGTGACGAGCGCCGCCTTCGTGGGTGGCCGGGTCGCCGACCGCGAGGCGGGCCTCTTCGAGTCGCTGGTGCGCCTGCCGGCGGCCGAGCGGCCGCCGTACCTGCTGCTGAGCCGCTCGGGCTACGAGGGCTCGGAACTGCTGCACGGGCTCGCGGCGGGCCCACCGGTGTTCGAGACCGCGAGCCTCGGCGACGAGCTCGTGCTGTTCCGCTCGCGCTGGGACCTGCTGCAGGGCGCGGAGCAGCCGCTCGCCCCCGAGACGCGCGCGGCCAGCGCGGGCCTGCGCGAGGTCGACCGGCTCAACACCTGCGACGGCCGGGACGAGGCGGCGCACGCCTACAGCTTCGAGTCCCGGCTCGGCGAGATCCTGCTCGGCGGCTCGGTCAAGATCGACGCGCCGCCCGGTGAGGAGCGCCTGCTCGCCGACGCGGGCCGCGCCATCGTCGGCTTCGAGCGCTTCCGCGTGCGCACGCCGCTGCGGAGGGACCTCGTGATCGTGCTGCGCACGCACCGCTCCGTGCTGGTCCGCGCGATGCGCGTGCAGGGCCCGTTCGCCACTTCCTTCGAGATCGCCGAGGCGGGCCTCGTCGTGCGCGCCGGCGGCCGCCTGGTGCTCAGGGCGGCGCTGCCCAACCGGCCAGGCTGGAACGAGCACGTGCTGCGCCTGCCGGCCGACGCGCTCGGCCCCGCGGGCACGACCCAGCTCGAGATCCGGGGCCGCTACGCGGCGTTCCACTACTGGTTCTACCAGTAGCTCGAGGCGCTCTCCAGAAACAGAAGAGGCCCGGGAGCCAGTGGCCCCCGGGCCGGGTCCGACGGACGGCCTCGTGTTACTGCAGGACGTTGCAGGCGCTCATGTCCAGCGACCCGGTGGTCGTGGTCGGCGCCGAGCCGTCGGTGGTGAAGCAAAGCACGCCGCTCGAGTCGCCGCCGAAGCCGCGCACGCCCGTCTGGCCCTGCGTGACCGGCGAGGAGGTGTAGGCGTAGGACGAGATGCTGCTGCCCGAGGAGATGTTCGTGTTGATGGTCGGCGTGCCGCCGCCCTCGAACGTCCGCTCGTAGCCCGACTTCGAGACCAGGCTGGCGATCGCGCTGTCGAGGAACGTCGGGGCGGTCGTCGGGTAGTTGGGGATGCAGGCCGAGCCCGGCGCGAAGTTCGTGCAGCTGATCACGTCGTACCAGCCGCCGTTCGCGGACTGGTAGGCGGCCTCACCCGAGATCACGGTGCGGATGTCGCCGATCGTGGCCGACTCGTTGGCCGAGACGCGCGCGCGCAGCAGGCTCGGGATCGCGATGGCCGCGATGATGCCGATGATCGCGACGACGAT
>JBGASI010000106.1:0-10612 GCA_044229815.1 Vicinamibacteria bacterium
CCTCGACGCGCTCGCGCAGCAGCTCGAGCCGGGCCGCGTCGAGGCCGGCGCCGTCGACGAGCCCGTTGAAGACCCCGACGTGGCCGAGCGCCAGCACCCAGTCGCGGGCCCCGGCCGACTCGAGGCACTCGGCCGCGATCGCCAGCACCTCCGCGTCGGTGCCGCGCGCGTCGCCGCCGAGGTGCTCGAGCCCCATCTGGTGCAGCTCGCTCTGGCGGCCCGCCTTCGGCGGCTCGAAGCGCACGACCTCGCCCGAGTAGTACAGGCGCAGGGGCGCCTGGCGCTCGCGCAGCCGACCGGCGGCGATCTTGGCCAGCAGGCTCGTGAAGTCGGGCCGCAGCGCCAGCACGCTGCCGTCGCGGCCGATGAAGGAGTAGGTCTTGGGCGCCAGCGCCTCGCCCGAGAAGACGTCGGCGTAGTCGAACAGCGGCGGGATGATCTCCTCGTAGTCCCAGCCCTCGAAGACGCGCACGACCGCCTCCTCGATGCGGCGCCGGCGGCGCGCCTCGTCCCCGACGAAACACTGGACCCCCGGGGGAATCTGGGCCAGCCTGTGCGTCCCGTTCATCACGCTCCCGTGCCCGTCCTCTCTCGCGCGCCCGCGATCGCGGCGACCGCGGCGGCGGCCAGCGCCTCGGGCGGCGGGGCGCCGCCCACCCAGGTCCGCAGCTGGCCCACGGCCTGGGCCGCCAGCATGGCCACCCCGTCGATCGTGCGGCAGCCGCGCGCGCGCGCCGCTTCGAGCAGCGGCGTCTCGCGCGGCTCGTACACCATGTCGAAGACGATGGCGCCCGGGCGCAGCGCCGAGGCCGGCACCGGCAGCGCGCCGGGCAGGGCCCCCGAGCCGACGGGCGTCGCGTGGATCAGCACGTCCCAGTCGAGCCTGCCGAGCGCCTCGAGCGGCGCCGCGGCGGCCCCCGTCGGGGCCGCGGCCTCGGCGGCCTGCTCGGGGCGGCGGGCCACCACGGTGACGCGGGCTCCCGCGCCCGCGAGCGCGAAGGCCGCCGCCCGCGCGGCGCCCCCGGCGCCCACGATGACGGCCCGGCAGCCGGCCAGGAGGCAGCCGGCCGCGCGCAGCGGCACGAGCACGCCGTCGCCGTCCGTGCTCGACCCGTGGAGCGCCCCGTCGCGCACGAGCACCGTGTTCACCGAGCCCGCGCGCGCGGCCTCGGGCTCGACCGAGGCCAGGTGCTCCAGGATCTCCTGCTTGTAGGGCCGCGTGACGCTGAAGCCGGAGAGCTCGAGCGCGGGCAGCGCCCGCAGGAACGCCGGGAGCGAGCCCGCCTGCAGCGGGACGTAGACCGCGTCCTCCCGAAGCGCAGCGAAGGCGCGGTTGTGGATCGCCGGCGAGAGGCTGCGCAGCACGTCGCGGCCGAGGATGCCGTAGACGCGGGTGGCCGGCGTGATCGCGCGCGCGCGGTAGAACCCCGCGAGCAGGTGCGCCGGCAGCTGCCCCGGCGCGGCCTCGCGCCCGGCCGACGGGGCGGCGTACGTGAAGGGCGCCCCGTAGCGTCCGCCGAGGACGCGGGAGGCGACGCCCTCCTCCCCCATCGCGAGCGCGACGAGCGCCGGGCCGCGGGCCAGGAAGCGGCGGCGGGCGAAGCCCAGCAGCCGACCGAGATCCTCGACCGTGCGCGCGCGGACCGCGATCTTCACCACGTCCGGAGAGGCGGCGGCCATGCGCTCGAAGATCGCGTCGAGGTCGTCCGGCGTGCCCGCGAAGTCGTGCCACGACAGCACCAGCCCGCGGCCGGCCTTCGCCGCCACGACGTCGTCGAGCCCGGCGCGCGCCTCCACGTCGACGAGGTCGAAGCCGCGTTCGACCGCCTCGAGCAGCACGCGCCGGCGCGCGGCGGTTCCGGCGTCGGGCCAGCGGCCGCCCTCCGACTCCGGCCGGCAGGTCAGCAGGATCGGCTTGGTCCGCGCGGCGAGCAGCGCGCCCAGGTCGAGGTCGCGCACGAAGTCGGCGCGCACCTCGAACAGGTCGGCCTCGTCCGCGAGCGCCGCCATGCGCGCGAGCATGCCGGCGGTCGTCTCTTCCGTGAGGCTGACGCAGAGCTTCACCGGCGGCGCCCCTTCCGGGGGCCGCGCGCCACGACGCCGGCCGTCTCTGCGAGTCGTCTCGAGAACACGAAAGCCTCTCCAGGGATCCCTGAAGAGGCTTTCTCGAGCCGCGCCCGCTTCCCCAGGTACCCCGCTCGTACGCGGCGGACCCCGAGGGGGCCGCCGCTACGGGTGCCAGTAATGGAAGACGGGACGCCAGCGGCAGACAGCTCCGCCACGGTCGACGCGAAGAGCCGTGTTGGCGCGGGGAGTCATGTCAGCCAAGGTCCAGAGGGGCGATTGTGTCGGAGGCGTCCGGGGGTGTCAAGGGGATGCGCTCGCCCGATGCGCCTCATGGGCCACGGCGATGACACCGGGGGCGGGCTCAGCAGCCTCCAGCCGCGGGTGGGGTCTTGGCCTGGGGATCGGGCCGCGCCGACCGGCGCGGCTGCGGGACGGCTCAAGTTGGAACACCCAGGCGGGGCAGCAGCCAGGTCTGTAGCGCCACCCACGCGCCGAGGAACGCGACGACGACAAGGAAGTCCATGGTCACTCCTGTTTCGGGGGGACGCCCTACGGCTTCGGCGCCAGCACGCGGCGCACCGCCTCCTCCATGGCCGGGCTGTGGAGGCCCGCCTGGCGGCCAGCCGCAAGGGATTCCTCGAGGCTCTTGCCCTTGCGCGCCGCGATCACCGCCCAGACCCCGCCGACGCGGTTCGAGGAGGCGCAGTGCAGCAGGACCGGCGCCGCTGCCGGGTCCGCGAGGACGCCCTCGACGGCGAGGACGTCGTCGAGGCTGAACGAGTCGGGCGTGAGCGGAACCGGGACGTAGCGCAGGCCCTGGCCCTCGACCGTCGCCCGCTCCTCGGCAGGCCCTTCCTTCTCGGCCCGCAGGTTGACGACCGTGCGGAAGCCGAGTTGTCCCAGCCGAGTCAGTGCTTCCGGGGTCGGTTGCCCTGCGCTCGCGAGCCCCGGGGCGAGCACGCGGTAGGCCGGGATCTGCGCGGCATCGACCGTGGCGGGGATCTCTCCCGCCCGGGCGGGCGCGACGAACGAGACGAGGAGCGCGACGAAGGTCGCTAGAGCGGGTGCTGCCAGGCGTCCCATGGGCGACTCCTTCCGTGAACCGTCGCGGGCGGGCCCCGGACCCCGGTGCAAGCTGCCCGTTGGTTCCGCGACCCCGAGCCATCATACTTGCCCGACGACGGTTCGCTCCGACCAGGAGGGGTGCCGTGCGCAAGTACATCATCATGGGGCCGCAGGGCAGCGGGAAGGGGACGCAGGCGAAGATGCTCGCCCGCGACTTCGACCTCGTCCACATCAGCGTGGGCGACATCTTCCGCTGGCACGTCCAGAACCGCACGAAGCTCGGGACCAAGGTGCAGCGCTACATGAAGGAGGGCCGGCTGGTCCCGGACGAGATGGTCTCCGACGTGGTGAAGTGGCGGCTCGAGATCCACGACTGGCGCTGCGGCTTCGTGCTCGACGGCTTCCCGCGCAACGCCGCGCAGGCCGACTTCTTCCTCGAGAACTACGACATCGACGCGGTGATCTCGATCGATCTGCCCGAGGAAGCGGCCATCGAGCGGATGCAGAGCCGGCGCCTGTGCTCGAGCTGCGGGCTCGACTACAACCTGATCCAGCTGCGGCCCAAGGTGCTCGACGTCTGCGACAACTGCGGCGGGCGGCTGATACCGCGGCCCGACGACACGCCCGAGGCGATCCGGGCCCGGTTGCACGACTACCGCGAAAAGACCCAGCCGATCCTCGACCTGCTGCGCGAGAAGGAGATGATCGTCTCGGTCGACGGGACCCCGACGCCGGACCTGGTCCAGGCCGAGATGCGCCGCAGGCTGGGGCTGGAGGTGGGCGTCGACCAGCCCGAGGCGGCCCTGGCCGCCCAGGCGTGAGGGTGGCGGGAACGGGCGCGGCGACGCCGCCGGTCGTGGCCGAGCTCGAGTGGCAGGGCGGCAACCGCTTCGTGGCCCACGCGGGCGGCGTCGAGCTGACCCTGGACTCCCCGCCCGACGGCGCCCCGACACCCGTCCAGGCGCTCGTCTGCGCACTGGCCGGCTGCATGGCGATCGACGTCGCCGTCGTGATGAGCCGCGGCCGGCTGCCGCTGCGGGCCCTGCGGGTCCGCGCCGTCGCCGAGCGTGCGCAGTCCGACCCGAAGCGTCTGCTGAAGGTCGACCTGCGTTTCACGGTCGGCGGCGAGATTCCCGCGGACCGGATCGAGCGCGCGCTCGCGCTGTCGCGGGACAAGTACTGCTCCGTCTGGCACTCGCTGCGGAACGACATCGAGCTGACGACCAGCTACGAGCTCGTCCCCGCCTGAGGCTCAGCGCGCCTCGCCCTGCGCGTACCAGCGCGCCAGGGCGAAGGACGCCGGCTTGTCGACGATCGCGTGCGAGGTGTCGCGGAAGGCCGGCGCCGCGCTGCGCTCCCAGAGCCAGAAGAACGCCCCCTCGATCCAGGGCCGGCGGCCGAGCGCTCGCAGCGTGGCCTCGTAGCAGCGGGCCTGCAGTGCCACGTCGGGGGCCACGCGCCCCTCGCGCCACGGGGCCTGCGCCGCCGTGCCGATCGAGGGGAAGCCGGCCTCGGTGAGCAGCACGGCCCGGCCCCAGCGCCGACGCGCCTCGTCGAGCGGCGCGAGCCAGCGGTCCCAGCCGGCCTCGATCTCGGCGACGCCGGGGTCGGGCCGGTCGGAGAGCGGAAAGTAGGCCGAGACGCCGATGAAGTCGAGGGCGTCCCAGAAGCGAATCCCGGTCCAGGTGTCGAAGTTGGCCGAGTAGGTGAGCGGCCCCGGGTAGGCCTCGCGCACGCGGGCGATCACCCGGCGCCAGTCGGCCTCGCGCTGCAGCACGCTCGTGTCGAGCTCGCGGCCGACGCAGAACACGTCGGCCCCGGCTTCGCGGGCCTGCCTCGCGTAGGGCAGGATGTAGGCCTCGTAGCCGGCGAACCACTGGCGCCAGTCGGCGTCGCTGCGCATCGCGATGCGGTTGTGGTCGGCGGGCACGGCGCCGGCGAAGCGCGCCTCGAAGCGGCGGAAGAGGGCGCGCCGGGCGGCCTCGTCGGTGCCGCACAGGATCCGCCGCTCCTCCTCGGTCGGCTCGTAGCCGCGCAACTCGAGGTGGGGCTTCACCATGACGCGGATCCCCGCGGCGTGCGCGCTGCGCACCAGGGCCCCCAGGTCGCGGAAGCCGAAGTGACGGTCGCCGGTGGCCAGCACGGGGTCGCTCAGCCCGCGCTGCAGCGGGTCCCAGGTTTGGATCTCCACCCTGGGGCCGCCTCGCGCGGCGAGCCGCCGGAAGGACGCCGCGCCGGCGTCGGCGCGCGTCTCGCTCATCCACCAGGAGACCCCGCGCCGAAAGCCCGGCGCGAGCCCGCGCGGGTGCGCCGGAATGCCGCCGCTCGCCCAGGCTGCCGCGGTGCGCACGTCCTCCGGCGCGGCCTCGCCGGCGAGCCGGGCCAGGGCGGCCCGGCCGCGCGGGGTGTCGAGCCGGGCCAGGGCGAGCACGGCCTCGAAAGCCGCCTGCGGGTCTCTCCGGCGCAGCGCGCGGAGCAGGACTGGCTCGGCCTCCGCCACGCGCGCGGGCGGGACGCTGCCGAGCAGCCAGGCGCCGAGCGGCGCGTCGTCGCCGCTGCGGCTCGCCAGCAGGCGCGCCGCGGCCGCCACGAAGCGCGGGTCGTCCCGGTACGCCTGCTCGCGCGGGACCTCGCGCCCGTCGGCGAGCCGGACGAGGTTGCGCCGGCGCCAGCGCTCTCCCGGCCCGGCCGGCTCGGCGTACAGGCCGCGCAGCGTGGAGGCGAGGGCGTCGGCGGCGCGGGGCACCGGGGCGGCCGCGGGGATCGCGGCCAGCACGACGGCGGCCGCGGCCAGAGCCACGGCGATCGGTCTGGCTCGGGTCGCAGGGGACAAGCGATGGATGATAACCTCCGGGACAATGAGCCCGCGACCCCCGGTCGGCGCCTCCGACCGCGCGCTTCGCTGGTACCTCGAGAGCATGGTCGAGGGCGGCCGCCAGCTCCGCCGGGTGGCCGTGCACCCGCTGCCGTTCCGCGTCGGCCGCATCTCCAGCCTGCCGCTGGCGCTGGCGTCGGAGTCGGTCTCGAAGGAGCACGCGGAGCTCTTCCTGCGCGCGGGCACGCTGTGCGTGCGCGACCTGGGCAGCAAGAACGGCACCTTCGTCAACGGCGAGCGGGTGGGCGAGGCGCCGCTGCGGGAAGGCGACATCCTGCACTTCGCCCAGGCGGAGTTCCGCGTCGGCAGCCAGGAGCTGGTCGAGGGCGACGGGCCGGAGCCCTCGACCGTGTCGCTCGGCGACCTGACCCTGCCGAGGCAGTTCGTCGAGGGGGTCAGCGAGCTGCCGGAACTGCTGCGCGCACGCCAGGTGAGCGCGCTCTTCCAGCCGATCGTCAGCCTTCCGAGCGGCGCGCTCGCCGGCTACGAGGCCCTCGGCCGCGGACGCCACCCGCGCCTGCCCGAGCTGCCGCTCGACCTGTTCCGCGTGGCCGCCGCCATGGACGCCGAGGCCGAGCTGAGCCAGCTCTTCCGCGAGACGGCGCTCGAGCTGGTGCTGGGACGCTCGGGCGTGCCGGCCCTCTTCCTCAACGTCCACCCGGCCGAGCTCGAGAAACCGGGCCTGCTGGCGTCGCTCGCGGCCGCCCGGCAGCGCGCGCCGCAGCTGCGCCTGACCATCGAGGTGCACGAGGCCGCGCTCGCCGACCTCGAGACGGTCGACCGCCTGCGCACGCAGCTGAGCCGCTGCGGGGTCGGCCTCGCCTACGACGACTTCGGGGCCGGCCAGGCGCGCCTGCTCGAGCTGGCCGAGGTGCCGCCGCACTATCTCAAGTTCGACATGAGCTTCGTGCGCGGGATCGACCGGGCGCCGCAGACCCGCAAGCGCCTGCTCACCTCGCTCGTCTCGGTGGCGCGCGACCTGCTCGTCTACACGGTGGCCGAGGGCGTCGAGACCGCGCAGGAGGCCGACGTCTGCATGCGCATCGGCTTCACCCACGCCCAGGGCCACTTCTTCGGCCGGCCCCGCCCGATCGGGGAACTCTAGGACAGCGGCCAGGGCCTGCTGAGGTAGTCGGTCGCCAGCAGGAACACCAGGATCACGAAGAAGACCAGGCTCGACACGATCACGATGCCGGTCAGCCGCGGGCTGTAGCGGGCGTGCATGAAGTAGAGCACGACCAGCGAGGCCTTCGTGATCGCGATGCCCAGCGCCACGATCAGGTTGAACGGGCCGAAGTCGTAGCCGGCCACCGCGACGGTGACCACGGTCAGCACGCCCAGGGCGAGGAAGATCGTCAGGTAGACCTTCCAGGAGACCACGTGGTGCTCGGCGTGCGCGGCGGAGGGGGTGGTGCTGGCCTGCATCTCAGTGCTTCCCGATCAGGTAGAGGAGGGGGAACAGGAAGATCCAGATGATGTCGACGAAGTGCCAGTAGAGCCCCACGAGCTCGACCGGCGTGTGGTACTCGGGGCCGTAGCGCCCCCGCCAGGCGAAGAACGCGATCGTCAGGATGATCGGGACCCCGATCACCATGTGCAGCGCGTGCAGGCCCGTCATCCCGAAGTAGAGCGAGAAGAAGATCTGCGTCTGAGGCGCGTTCGCGGCGTCGGCGTGCAGGGCGGAAGCGTCGAAGGCGTCGCCCGGCACCAGGCAGCCGGCGTGCGGGCCGTCGCCGAAGCAGGGCGCGATCTTCTCCCTGTACTCGAAGTACTTCACCCCGAGGAAGACCCCGCCGAGCGCGATCGTGGCGAGCAGCAGGGCCACCACCCGGCGGCTCCTGCCGAGCGCCGCCGAGTACACGGCCATCGCCATCGTGAAGGAGGAGCCGATCAGCACCAGCGTGTTGGCGAAGCCGATGCGCCAGTTCAGGTGGTGGCTGCCGAGCGCGAAGGCCTCGGGGTAGGCGTGGCGGTAGATCGCGTAGGCCGCGAACAGGCCGCCGAAGAAGAGCACCTCCTGCGCGATGAAGACCCACATCCCGAGGGTGGAGGCCTCCTTCTGCTGCTGGAGGTCGACGAACTGGTGCTGCAGCGCGGGGTGGTGCGCGCCGTGCGTGGTGGTGCTGGTGGCCGCCGCCTCGGACAAGGGCGCCTCCCTACTTCCCGCTGTTCGCGTAGTCGTACGGCTCTTCGGTGACGACGGGCGGGACGTGGAAGTTCTCGGGGGGCGGCGGCGAGCTCGTCTGCCACTCGAGGCCCTTGGCGCCCCACGGGTTGTCGCCGGCCGGCTCGCCCTTGAACAGCGAGTAGACGAGGTAGAAGGACGGGAACAGGTAGCCGAAGCCGAGGATCGTGGCGCCCGCGGTCGAGAGCACGTTGAGCACCTGGAACTCCTCCGGGTACACGTGGTAGCGACGCGGCATGCCCATGTAGCCGAGCAGGAACTGCGGGAAGAAGGTCAGGTTGAAGCCGATGAAGATCAGCACCGCCGACAGGCGGCCCCAGGCCTCGGAGTACTTCACGCCGAACATCTTCGGCCACCAGAAGTGCAGCGCTCCGAGGTAGCCCATGATGGCGCCGCCCACCATGATGTAGTGGAAGTGCGCGACCACGAAGTAGGTGTCGGTCAGGTGCACGTCGGTGCCGAGGTTGCCGAGGAACAGCCCGGTCAGCCCGCCGATCAGGAAGAGGCCGAGGAAGCAGAACACGTAGATCATCGGCGTGTCCCAGGAGATCGAGCCCTTGTAGAGTGTCGCCGCCCAGTTGAAGGTCTTGATCGCCGAGGGGATCGCCACCAGGTAGGTGAGCGCCGAGAACACCATCGCCGAGTAGACCGCCATCCCGGTGACGAACATGTGGTGCGCCCAGACCAGGAAGCCGATCGCGGCGATCGCCAGGCTCGACATGGCGATGAAGCTGTAGCCGAACACGCGCTTCTTCGAAAAGCAGCTGATCAGCTCGCTGATGACGCCCATCGAGGGCAGGATCATGATGTAGACGGCCGGGTGCGAGTAGAACCAGAACAGGTGCTGGAACAGGATCGGGTCGCCGCCGCGGTTCGGGTCGAAGAAGCCGAAGTGGAAGATCCGCTCGAGCGCCACCAGCAGGATCGTGATCGCCACCACCGGCGTGCCGAGGATCTGGATGATCGCGGTGGCGTAGTGGGCCCAGACGAACAGCGGCATGCGGAACCAGGTCATCCCCGGCGCGCGCATCTTGTGGATCGTGACGATGAAGTTGAGGCCGGTCAGGATCGAGGAGAAGCCGGCGATGAAGATGCCGATCGCCGCCAGCTCCACGTTGCTCTGGGCGAACACCGTGCTGTACGGCGTGTAGAAGGTCCAGCCGGTCTCGAGCCCGCCCGTGAAGAGCGCGAACAGCGTGAAGGCGGCGCCGACCACGAAGACGTACCAGCTGAGCAGGTTGATCCTGGGGAACGCCAGGTCCTTGGCGCCGATCATGATCGGCAGCAGGAAGTTGCCGAAGACCGCGGGGATCGACGGGATCAGGAAGAAGAACACCATCACCACGCCGTGGGCGGTGAAGGTCTTGTTGTAGGTCTCGGCGCTCATGTGGCTGCCGTCGGGCACCAGCAGGTTCCAGCGGATCAGCCCCGCGTAGAGCCCGCCCAGCACGAACATGGCCGAGATGGTCAGAAGGTACAGGATCCCGATCCGCTTGTGGTCCCTCGTCAGCAGCCAGGACTTGAGGTCCCAGCCGCCGCCGAGGTAGCTGTCGCGCGGGTACGTCGCCTCGCTGCTCATCGACTGCATAGCCCTCGCCCCGTTAGCGCTGCGCGCCGGCGGAGGCGGGCGCGCCCTCGGCCGGGACCTGGAGTGACTGGATGTAGGCGACCAGCGCGATCAGCTGCTCCTCGCTCACCTGGCCCTGGAAGGTCGGCATCACCGGCTGGTAGCCCGCGACCACCTTGGCGGCGGGGTTGACGATCGACTCGCGCACGTAGGCCTCGTCGGCGACCACCGAGTCCCCGCTCGCCAGCTGCACCGAGCGGCCGAAGATGCCGGTCAGCAGCGGCCCGCGGCCGGCCGAGTCGGGCCGGTGGCAGGTGATGCAGTTGAGCTCCGTGAACAGCTTCTCGCCCGCGACCACCGGCGACTCGGCCGGCGGCCCGCCCGCGAGCCAGGTCTGGTAGGCCTCGGGCTCCATCACGATCACCCGGCCGCCCATCCGCGCGTGCTCGGTGCCGCAGTACTCGGCGCAGAACAGGTGGAAGCTGCCCGTCTTGGTGGCGCGGAACCAGGCGACGTTGTAGCGCCCCGGCACCGCGTCCTTCTTGATCCGGAAGGCGGGCACGAAGAAGCTGTGGATCGTGTCCTCGGAGGTCACGACCAGCCTCACGGCGCGGCCGAGCGGCACGTGCAGCTCGTTGATCTCGCGCTGGCCGGTGGGATGCTGCAGCTTCCACATCCAGCGCTTGCCGACCACCGTGACCGTCATCGCGTCGTCCGGCGGGCGGTTCATGTGGAAGTAGACCTTGGCGCCCCAGACGAACATGACCGCGACCAGCCCGAGCGGAATCAGGGTCCAAGTCAGCTCGAGCAGCAGCGAGCCGTGGATGTCCCGCGGGGCGGCGTCGCCCGGCCG
>JBGASI010000107.1:0-10574 GCA_044229815.1 Vicinamibacteria bacterium
GATCCGCCGCTCGAGCTCGGCCCGTCCCCCGTCGGACTGGCCCGCGGCCCGCTGCGCCTCGAGCTCGCGCCGCAGCTCGGCCACCGTTTCGCGCAGCTGGGCGAGCGCCGGGTCCTCGGCCACGGGCGCCGCGCGGGCGGACCCGAGCACCGCGGGCGCAGCGAGCAGGGCGCAGCCGACTATGAAAATGAAGTTCAGTTTCATAATAGGCGAGATGCTAGGACGGCGCGGGCCGCCCTGTCAAGGGACGCGGGAGCCGGTATCATCCGGCCGTGACCGTCGCGCTGCTCGCCGCCCTGCTCGCCGTGCTGCCCGTGCGTCCGTTTCCCGAGGAGAGGCTCCTGCTCGACCGGCGCCTCGAGGCGCTGCGCCGCATCCTGCCCGAGGGCCCGGCCACGGCGGCGGACGTGCAGCTCGCGCGGGACCTGGCCGGCTCGGCCGGGCTCGCCAGGGTCGAGGTGCAGGCGCGCGCGCCGCTCGAGTCCGGCCCCCGGGGCGAGGTGGTGCTCGACGTGACCGCGCTCGGAGGCTTCGAGGAGGTGAACCGCTTCTTCCAGAAGCTCGCGCTGTCCCACCGCCTCGTCGACGTCGAGAGCCTGAGCCTGACGGCGACGACGGAGGACGTGGTGCAGCTGGCCAGCGTGCTGCGCCTCCCCTACTGGCCGGCGAAGGCGCCCCTGCCGCCCGCGCCCGAGTCGCCGCGGGGGCGACCCACCGGCGTCCCCAAGCCGACACTCGACGCTTTCCTGCGCGACCAGGCGCTGGCGTTCGCCAAGTCGGAGGCGATCGCGTCGCGTCGCCGCGCGCGGCGCACGCCGCGCCTGTTCCTGTCCGAGCTGGCGGCGGCCGTGCGCGACCGGCCTGTCGTCCTCGGCTACGCCGCGCTCGGCGAGGAGTTCACGATCCGGGGCGTCGCGGTCGGCGAGGGGCCGCTGCGGGCGCTCGAGAGCCGGCTCGAGCGCGGCTTCTTCCGGCTGTCCGACTTCCTGGTGGCGAAGCAGGGAGTCTGCCACCGCTTCGAGGTGCACGGGCGCAGCCCCGTGGCCGGCCCCGACGCCGAGCTGCAGGTGCCCGTCGACGACCCCTTCGAGCAGGACGCGACACCCTGCCGCGCCGACCGCGACGAGGCGAAGCGCATCGTCGTCCAGGGACGCGCCCCGACGCCGAAGGACCCCGGCCACGGGCCGCTCACGCTGCGCTTGCGCGACGTGGACCTGGCCGACGTCTTCCAGGCGCTGGCGACGCTCGGCTTCGGGTCGTACGTGGTCGACGGCGCCGTCGCCGGCCGGGCGAGCGTCGAGCTGACGCGCGCGACGCTCGACGAGGCGCTGGCGGCCATCCGCAAGGCGGCCGGCGTCGAGCTCACGGAGATCGGGCCGGTGCGGCGGGTGTCGCTGACGCGCCCGAGCTCCCGCGGCGAGGCCGCGAGCGGCGGGGCGCCGGCGAGCTTCGGCCTGAAGCGGACCGAGGTGCGCGACGTGCTTGCGGCCATGGCCGACCTCGATCCGAGCCTGGCGTCGCTCGGGCCGCCCGGCTTCCTCGGCCGCGTCAGCGTGTGGACGAAGAACGCGCCGCTCGGGGCGCTGCGCTCCGCGCTGCTCGACGCGGCCGCGCTCTCGGAGCGCGTGGAGGACGAGCGTCGGATCCTCGAGCGCGGGACGGGGGCGAGCGAGCCGGCGACACCGGTGGCGCGCAGCGGCAACGAGCCTCGGCTGACGCTGCAGCGCGGCGACCTGACCGTCGGCGAGTTCGAGCTGGCCGGCGTGGGCTCGGCGGGCGAGGGCTTCGTCGCGTTCGCCTACACGCCGACCGGGCAGATGCAGGTCTACGCGGTCGGCGAGCGGCTGTCCGACGGCGTCGTGCGCTCGGTCGAGTCGACCGACGCGGTCGTGGAGACCGAGGCGGGACCGGTGCGCCTGCTGCTGCCGCCCCTCGAGCGCTGAGGCCGCGGAAGGACGAGGTCCGCCGCGAGCCCCGGCGCGCGCAAGCGAAAAGGCCCGGGAGCCAGGCTCCCGGGCCGTGTCATTCGGGGCATTCTCGCCCAGCGCACCGCAGGGTGCGCTTCATCTGTTCAACGAGGACCGGCGGGCCTTGCGGCCCTCGCGCAGCCCGGCGGCGTACCCTCGGCTTCCATGCGAGTCCTCCCGGACCGGAAGCTCCGGCGGCGGCCCGTCCACGCCTCGTGCGTGTGCGTCCCGCCGCGCGTCCCGAGATCGCTTCCGCCTCGAACCACCTCCTGAGTGATGCCGGCGGGCGCTTTCTCCATTTCGAAGATGGAGCGCGGCGCGCAGCGTGTCAAGAGGAAGCGCGGGCGAAAGCGTTACCGAACCTCCCAGGTGTCTCCGCTGCGCAGCAGCCTGGCGAGATCCCCCGCGCCCTTCTTCGCCGTGACGGCGCGGATCTGCTCGGCGACGAGCGTCTCGTAGCGCGGCGCCTCGACCGCGCGCAGCACGCCGAGCGGCACCGGGAAGCCGGGCACCTGGTCCATGCGCGAGAGCAGGAAGGCGTAGGCGGGGTTGGGATGGCGCTCGTCGTGGACGATGAGGTCTTCCTCGCGCACGCCGTTGCCGAGCTTCACGACCTCGAGCTCGAGCCCGTTCATGCGGATGCCCTTGTCCTTCGCCTTGCCGAACACGAGCGGCCGGCCGTGCTCGAGCGCGATCGTGTGGTCGTCGCGCAGCTCCTTGTCGGTCAGCCCCTGCCAGGCGCCGTCGTTGAAGATGTTGCAGTTCTGCAGCACCTCGACGAAAGCCGAGCCCTGGTGGGCCGCGGCCTTCTTCAGCACGGCCTTGAGCTGCGGCTGGAACACGTCCACCGAGCGCGCGACGAAGGTGGCCTCGGCGCCGAGGGCGAGCGAGAGCGGGTTGAAGGGCCGGTCGAGCGAGCCGTAGGGCGTCGACTTGGCCTTCTTCCCCAGCTCGGAGGTCGGCGAGTACTGGCCCTTCGTCAGACCGTAGATGCGGTTGTTGAACAGCAGCACCTTGATCCCGACGTTGCGGCGCAGCAGGTGGATCGTGTGGTTGCCACCGATCGAGAGCGAGTCGCCGTCACCGGTGGCAACCCAGACCTCGAGGTCCGGGCGCGCGATCTTGATCCCCGTCGCGATCGCCGGCGCCCGGCCGTGGATGCTGTGGAAGCCGAAGGTGTTCACGTAGTACGGGAAGCGGCTCGAGCAGCCGATCCCCGAGACGACCACGAACCGCTCGCGCGGCACGCCCAGCTCGGGGAACACGGACTGCACGGCCGAGAGGATGGCGTAGTCCCCGCAGCCCGGGCACCAGCGCACCTCCTGGTCGCTCTGGAAGTCCTTCTTCGTGTACGCGGGCAGCGTCGCAGCCATGGCCTCTCGTCTCCCTAGCGTCCCAGGATCTCGTCGATCTTCGCCTCGAGCTCCGCCTGCTTGAAGGGCTTTCCCTGCACCTTCGGGTAGCCCACGGCGTCGACGAGGTACTTCGCGCGCAGCAGCCACAGCAGCTGGCCCATGTTCAGCTCCGGCACCAGCACCTTGCGGTAGCGCCTGAGCACCTCGCCCAGGTTCGCGGGCAGCGGGTTGAGGTGGCGCAGGTGCACGTGGCCGACGCGGCGGCCCCTGACGCGCGCCGCGCCGAGCGCCGCCGTGATGGCGCCGCGGGTGGAGCCCCAGCCGACCACGAGCAGGTCGCCGTCGGGGTCGCCCGCCGGCACGGCGTCGGGCACGTCCGCCACCACGGCCGCGACCTTGGCCGCGCGCAGGTGGACCATCGTCTCGTGGTTGAGCGGGTCGTAGCTGATGTTGCCGCTGCCGTCCTGCTTCTCGAGGCCGCCCACGCGGTGCTCGAGGCCCGGGGTGCCGGGGATGGTCCACGGCCGCGCCAGGGTGTGCGGCTCGCGCTCGTACGGGCGGAAGCCGGCAGGATCCGTGCGGAAGCGGACCGGGAACTGCGGCAATTCCGCGAGGTCCGGGATCCGCCACGGCTCGGCGCCGTTGGCCAGGTAGCCGTCGGAGAGCACGATGACCGGCACCATGTACTTGATCGCGATCCGGCTCGCCTCGAGCGCGACCCAGAAGCAGTCGCCAGGCGACGAAGCCGCGAGCACGGGGAGGGGCGCTTCGGAGTTGCGGCCGAACAGCGCCTGCAGCAGGTCGGCCTGCTCGGTCTTCGTGGGCAGGCCGGTCGAGGGCCCGCCGCGCTGGATGTCGACGATCACGAGCGGCAGCTCGACCATGGTGGCGAGGCCGATCGCCTCGCCCTTGAGCGCCATGCCCGGGCCGGAGGTGGTGGTGATCGCGAGCGCGCCGGCGTAGGCGGCGCCGATCGCCGAGGCGATCGCCGCGATCTCGTCCTCCGCCTGGAAGGTGATCACCCCGAACTCCTTGAACGCCGAGAGGTCGTGCAGGATGTCGGAGGCCGGCGTGATCGGGTAGCTGCCCTGGAAGAGCGTGAGTCCCGACTGACGGGCCGCGGCCACGAAGCCGAGCGCGAGCGCGCTGTTGCCGGAGAGGTTGCGGTAGACGCCCGGCGAGAGGCGCGCGGGGGGCACGTCGTAGCTGACCTGGAAGGCCTCGGTCGCCTCGCAGTAGGCGAAGCCGGCCCTCATCGCGAGCGTGTTCGCCTCGGCGAGCGCGGGCTTGGCCTTGAACTTGTCCTCGAGCCAGCGCAGCGTGGCCTCGAGCGAGCGGTTGTAGAGCCAGTAGCACATGCCCAGCGCGAAGAAGTTCTTGCAGCGGTCCATGCTCTTCGCGTCGAGGCCCGTGCCCTCGAGCGCGGCGCGCGTGAGCCGGCCGAGCTCCACGGCGAACACCCGGTACCCGTCGAGCGAGTGGTCGTCGAGCGGGCTGCGGCTGACGCCCGCCTTCTTGAGGTCGGCCTCCTTGAAGTCGTCGGCGTTGAGGATCAGGATCCCGCCCGCCTTGAGGTCGGCCAGGTTGACGCGCAGCGCGGCCGGGTTCATGGCCACCAGCGCGTCGACCGCATCGCCCGGCGTGTGCACGTCGCTCGCGCCGAAGTGGACCTGGAAGCCGCTGACGCCGGGCAGCGTGCCGGCGGGAGCGCGGATCTCGGCCGGGTAGTCCGGGAAGGTCGCGAGGTCGTTCCCGAACAGCGCGGTCGTGTTCGTGAACTGGCTCCCGGTGATCTGCATGCCGTCCCCGGAGTCGCCCGCGAAGCGGATGACGGCGCTCTCCAGGGTCTCGCGGCGGCGCGGCGGTGCTGCGGCAGTCGTGGCCATGCTCTCTCTTCTTTGGACGGGGGAAGGGGGCGCCTGCAGCCCCCGGTGAAGGCAGTATAGCGGAGGCCGCCGCCGGCGCGGTGAGCTGCCGCACGCCGCGGCGAGGGCCGGGCTCTCAGCCCTCGAGCGCCAGCTTCACCAGGGCCTCCTGCTCGGCCAGGTGCACCTTGAGCGAGCCGGGGGCCGGGGAGGCCGAGGCGGCGCGGCCGGCGTAGCGCAGGCCGCGGCCGGCCGTCTCCACGTCGCCGTCGCTGAAGCGCTCGCGCACGAAGCGCCAGGCGCCCATGTTGCGCGGCTCCTCCTGGCACCAGACGAGCGCGGCGTCCTGCGGGTAGCGCCCGAGCGCGCGCGCGACCTCGTCGGCCGGGAACGGGTAGAGCCGCTCCACGCGGACGAGGGCGACCTCGTCGCGGCGGGCTTCCTCGCGGGCCTTCAGCAGGTCGTAGTAGACCTTGCCGGCGCACAGCACCACGCGCCGCACGGCGCCCGGGTCGACGCGGGTGTCGTCGAGGAGCGGCTCGAAGGCGCCGTCGGCCAGCTCCTCGAGCGAGCTGACGCAGCGGGGGTGGCGCAGCAGGCTCTTCGGGGTGAAGACGACGAGCGGCTTCTCGCGCGGGTCGCGCGCCTGCAGGCGCAGCAGGTGGAAGTAGGAGGCCGGCGAGGACGGGTAGGCGACGCGCATGTTGTCCTCGGCGCACAGCGCCAGGAAGCGCTCGATCCGGGCGCTCGAGTGCTCGGGGCCCTGGCCCTCGTGCCCGTGCGGCAGGAGCAGCGCGAGGCCGCTCGGCTGCCCCCACTTGGTCTCCGAGCCCGCCAGGAACTGGTCGATGATCACCTGCGCGCCGTTGACGAAGTCGCCGAACTGCGCCTCCCACATCACGAGCGTGCGGTGCTCGGACACCGAGTAACCGTACTCGAAGCCGACGACGGCCATCTCCGAGAGCAGCGAGTCGAAGACCTCGAAGGCGACCCCGGCCGGGGCGATCGAGTTGAGCGGGACGTGCTCGCGCTGGCTGCGCACGTCGTGCAGCACCGAGTGGCGTTGCGAGAAGGTGCCGCGCTGCGAGTCCTGGCCGGAGAGGCGCACGGGCACGCCCTCGAGCAGCAGGGTGCCCCAGGCCAGCGATTCGGCGGTGGCCCAGTCGACGTCGCCACGGCCCTCGGCGAGCTCGGCCCGCTTGCGGACGAAGGGCAGCAGCTTGGGGTGGATCTCGAAGCCCTGCGGCAGCGTGCCGAGGCCCTGCAGGGCCGCGCGCAGGCGCGCCCGCATGGCCGCCCCGTCGACGGGCGCGGGCTGCCGCGGCTCGCGCCGGGCCACGGCGTTGAACGGGGCCGTGGCCGGCCCGCCCTCGGCCGACATCTCGGCCTTCTTGGCGGCCCACAGCCGGTCGAGCTCCTCGCGGGCGAGGACGCCCTCGCGCACCAGCTTCTCGCCGTAGAGGCTGGCCGCCGAGGGGTGCGACTTGATCTTGGCGTACATGACCGGCTGCGTGTAGCTCGGCTCGTCGGTCTCGTTGTGGCCCCAGCGCCGGTAGCAGACCAGGTCGATCACGACGTCCTTGCGGAACTTCTGCCGGTACTCGAGCGCAAGCCCGGCCACGTAGGCGACCGCCTCCGGGTCGTCGCCGTTCACGTGGAACGCCGGGGCGTGGACCATCTTCGCGATGTCCGTCGCGTAGGTGGACGAGCGCGCGTCCTCGGGCAGCGTGGTGAAGCCGATCTGGTTGTTCACCACCACGTGGATCGTGCCGCCGGTGCGGTAGCCGTGGAGGCCGGAGAGGTTCATCGTCTCGGCGACGATGCCCTGGCCGGCGAAGGCGGCGTCGCCGTGCATCAGCAGCGGCAGCACGCGCGCATGCTCCTTGTCGCCGATCGCGTCCTGCTTGGCGCGCACCATCCCCTCGACCACCGGGTTGACGAACTCGAGGTGGCTCGGGTTCGGGGCCAGCGAGACGGCGATCGTCTCGCCGGTGTCGGCGAGGTGGGTGCCGCTCGCCCCGAGGTGGTACTTGACGTCGCCCGAGCCCTGGTACGAGCTCGGGTCGTTGCCCTCGAACTCCGCGAAGATCTGCGACAGCGGCTTGCCGATCGTGTTCGCGAGCACGTTGAGCCGGCCGCGGTGGGGCATCCCGAGCACGACCTCGCGCAGGCCGCGGACCGCCGCGTCGTTGAGCACGCGGTCGAGCAGCGGGATCAGGGCCTCGCCGCCCTCGAGCGAGAAGCGCTTGTGGCCCACGTACTTGGTGTGCAGGAAGCGCTCGAAGCTCTCGGCCTCGACCAGCTTCGCCAGCACGCGGCGCTTGCTCGGCGCGTCGAGCGCCGGGTAGTTGCGCGCGACCTCCATCCGGTGCTGCAGCCAGTCCTTGCGCTCGGGGTCGGCGATGTACATGTACTCGACGCCGATCGTCCCGCAGTAGGTCTCGCGCAGCGTGTCGAGGATGTCGCGCAGGGTCGCCCGGTCGCCGCCGGAGAGGCCGCCCGTCAGGAACTCGCGGTCCAGGTCCCACAGCGTCAGGCCGTAGCTGGCCGGGTCGAGGTCGCGGTGCGGCGCGCGGGCCCGGTCGAGCGGGTCGAGGTCGGCCACCAGGTGGCCGCGCACGCGGTAGTTGTGGATGAGCTGCAGGACCTTGGTCTGCTTCTCGACCTCCTCGCGGCCGCCCGGGGTCCCGAACAGCGCCGGGTTCGCGTCCATCTCCCACTTCACCGGCCGGTGCGGGACGCCGAGGTCGTCGAAGATGCGCTCGTAGAAGCGGTCCTCGCCCTTGAGGAGTTCCTCGATCCGCGCCAGGAAGAGGCCCGACTCGGCGCCCTGCACGATGCGGTGGTCGTAGGTGGAGGTGATCGTCATCACCTTGCTGATGCCGAGGACTCCGAGCGCCCGCGCCGGCATCGAGCGGTACTCGGGCGGGTAGTCGAGGGCACCCGTGGCGACGATGACCCCCTGCCCCGGCATCAGGCGCGGGGCGGAGGAGGTGGTGCCCACGGTGCCGGGGTTGGTCAGCGAGACCGTGGTGCCCATGAAGTCGTCGGGCGAGATCGCGCCCCTGCGCGCGCGGCCGACCAGGTCGTCGAAGGCCTTCAGCAGCTCCGCGAAGCCGAGCTTGCCGGCGTCCTTGACGTTCGGCACCAGCAGCGTGCGGCTGCCGTCCTTCTTCTGCACGTCGACCGCGATCCCGAGCCGGACCTGGTCGCGCTGGATGCGGTGGGGCTGGCCGTCGACTTCCGCGTAGGCGTCGTTGAGGCGCGGGAAGGCGTCGAGCGCCCGCAGGATGGCCCAGGCGACCAGGTGGGTGAAGCTGACCTTGGCGAGGCCGGCGGCCTCCCGGTGCTTGTTGAGCAGCCGGCGGTTCTCCTCGAGCGTGCGCACCGGGAGTGTGCGCACCGAGGTGGCGGTCGGGATCTGGAGGCTCGCCTCCATGTTCTCGACGATGCGCACGGCGCCGCCGCGGATCGGCTGCAGGATGTCGCCGGGCAGCACGGGAACGCGCGCGATCGCCCGGGAGCGCTCCGCCGCAGAGGGCAGCGGCTGGCGGGCGAGCGACGTCAGCCCGCCCGGGGCCGGGGCGGTCGGCTCCGGCTTCGCCGCCTCCCTGGCGATCACCGTCACCGGCCGGGGCTCGACCTCGGCAGGCCGGCCCAGCGCGAGGTCGAAGTAGGCCTGCCATCCCGGCTCCACGCTGGCCCGATCCCGCCGGTACTGCTCGAGCAGGTCGAGGGCGAAGACGTAGTTGCCGCCGAAGTCGTTGACCAGGGTCTCCAGCAGCGGATCCGCCGGGGTGGTGCTCATCCGCAGAGTCTAGGCCGCGCCAAAGCCGCGGTTCAACTGGCTCGCGGGGTGACGGCGCTCACCGTCGTTCCGCGCCCCCTTCAACCCGGACGATCCCGGCCGGTCCAAGTGCTGTGAACGGGGCGCAACGCCACCCCGCAGGAGGACGACGATGAAGACAAACGCCGTGGCTCTCGTGACCACGCTGGCCCTGGCGGGCTCACTGACTCTCGCCGGCGACGCGCTGGCGGGCGTGAACGGCCGGCAGCGCCGACAGCAGGGGCGCATCGCACAGGGCCTCCGCTCCGGCGCGCTGACGCCGCGCGAGGCGGCGCGGCTCAGGGCCGAGCAGCGGTGGATCCGGCGCGAGGAGCGGCTCTACCGCGCCGACGGGGTGCTCGGCCCCTGGGAACGCGCCGACCTGCGCCGGGACCTCGCGCGCGCGAGCCGGGACATCGAGCGAGAGAAGCACGACGGGCAGGTCCGCTGAGGGGCCGGTCCTCAGCGCGCCGCAGACGGGAGGAGGACGACTGTCTGCGGCGCCGTCACGAGGGACGCGCAGGGGCCGGTCCGGCGGCCGACCGGGCCTCGACCGCTTCCAGACGCCGCAGCAGGACCCGGCCAGGCCGTGTCCCCTCACGCTATCCCATTGAAATCAGCTGTTTACGTCCCTGAGTCCCGCCGTTCGGCTCGAGGATCCGAGCGGGTTGACGCATTGACATTGACAATCTAGGGAACCTCCGTCATTCTCCTAACGTTGTTAAGTTGCAGACCAAAGTTCAGGAGCGATCGATGGGGATCACGGAGCGGCGAGAGCGGGAGCGTGAGGAGGTCCGTAAGAAGATCCTCGACGCGGCGCGCGAGCTGTTCGCGGCCGAGGGCTACGAGAAGGTCACGATGCGCCGAATCGCCGAGGCGATCGAGTACTCGCCCACCACGATCTACCTGCACTTCGAGGACAAGGACGACCTCGTGCGAGCGCTGTGCCACGCCGACTTCGGCCGGCTGCTCGAGGCGATGGAGCTCGCGCCGCGGCCGGCCGACCCGGTCGAGGCGATCCGCCAGCTCGGGCGGGCCTACGTCGCCTTCGCGATCCGCTACCCCAACCAGTACCGCTTCATGTTCATGACGCCGGTGGCCAAGGAGGAAGTCGGCGACGACAGCCCGGGCGATCAGTCGTTCGCTCACCTGCTCGAGGCCGTGCGCGGCGCGGTGGAGGCCGGTCGCTTCCGCCCGATCGACCCCGTGCTCGCGGCGCAGATCCTCTGGATGAGCGTGCACGGCCCCGCCTCCGCGCTGATCACGCTGCCCGGCGAGTGCTGGCCGCACGGGCCGGCCGCGCCCGACCTCGCCGAGCAGGTGATGGACAACGCGCTGCGCGGGCTGCTCGCCGAGGCGCCGGCCGCCCCGGCAAAGGCCTGATCGTGGTCTCGCTCGCGCGCAAGAACCTGTTCCACGACCGCCTGCGCTTCGTGATCACCGTCGCCGGCGTCGCCTTCGCGGTCACGCTGGTGCTGGTGCAGGTGGGCCTCTTTCTCGGCCTGCTCGACAAGGCGACCGTGACCATCCGCAACGCGGACGCCGAGATCTGGGTCACCTC
>JBGASI010000108.1:0-10562 GCA_044229815.1 Vicinamibacteria bacterium
GATCGAGAACCACGACCGCTTCCCGACGCGGACGCTCGTCGAGGTCGTGGAGCGCCTCGGCGCCGGGCACGTCGGGATCTGCCTCGACACCGTCAACTCGTTCGCCGCCCTCGAGGGACCCGAGGTGGTGGTCGAGCGGCTCGCGCCGCACGCCTTGAATCTGCACGTGAAGGACTTCACCATCACGCGCGTGAACGGGCAGATGGGCTTCGCCGTCGAGGGCGCCCCGGCGGGCCAGGGCCGGCTCGCCGTGCCGTGGCTGCTCCGCCAGCTCGAGGCGGCTGGCCGCGACGTGAACGCGATCCTCGAGCTGTGGACGCCGCGAGCGTCCAGCGTCGAGGAGACGATCGAGCGCGAGGCCCACTGGGCCGCCGCGAGCGTTGCCTACCTGCGCCAGCTGATTCCGGACTGAGGTCCCATGACCCGACTGCGTCTGCTCCCCGCCGCCACCGCCGTCAGCCTCGTCGCCGCGCTCGCCCTCGGCCTGCTGCCGTCAGGCTGCGGTGGAGGTGCGGGCAGGACCGCCCGCCCGGGTGGACCCACCATCGGCGTCGCCTTCGAGACGCTGCAGACGGAATTCTGGGTCGCCGCCCTGGCCGCGTTCGAGACGGAGATCGAGAAGCGCGGCGGCACGATGTTGCAGGCGATCGCCGACGGCGACACGAACCGCCAGCTCGACCAGGTCCGCTCCTTCATCACCCGGCGCGTCGACGGGATCGTGCTCGTCCCGAAGGACGCGAAGGCCTGCCTGCCGATCATCCGCGCCGCGAACGAGGCCGGCATCCCGATCGTGCTCTTCAACCGCCCGCCCGAGAAGAGCGAGCTGCGCTCGGCCGCCGTCGTCGCCGACAACCGCGCCCTCACCAGGCAGACCGTGGCGCATCTCCTCGCCGAGGCCCGCAAGGGCGGCCGCCGGGTCCGGGCGGCGATCCTGATCGGCGACCTGGGCGACATCAACGCGATCGGCCGCCGCGACGGCTTCGACGCCGCGGTCGCGGAGGCCGGCGACGCGGTCGAGGTCGTCGCCCGCATCCCCACCGAGTGGAACCAGGAGAAGGCGCAGGCGGGCCTCGCGAACGCGCTCCAGGCGCATCCCGACGTCGACCTCGTCTTCGCCTCGTCCGACTTCCTGTTCCCTTCCGTCGTCTCGGCGCTGCAGGGGATCGGCCGCTACAAGAAGGCCGGCGAGCCGGGACACGTCGTGCTCGGGGGGTTCGACGGCGATGCGACGGCCTACCGGATGCTGTCGGAGGGCTACCTCGACGCGACCGGCGTGCAGGACGTCTTCTTCGAGGCGCGCGCCTCGATCGACGCCCTCCTGGACCTGAAGGCCGGCAAGAGCGTGCCGGAGCTGATCCGCGACCCGGGCTTCGTGATCCACCAGAGGAATCTCTCCGAGATGGCCCCGCGGATGTGGGGCGCGCGGGCAAGCCGGTAGTGCGGCGCAGGCTTGCCGGGGCGCTGCTCTCCGAGCACCTCGTGCTGGGCCTGTCGCTCGCCTACTTCCTGGTCCTCGTCCCGTTCGTGCCCGACCTCGGCCGGCCCGAGAACCTCGCCAACCTGCTTGCGACGCTCCTGCCGCTGCTGATCGCCGCGATCGGGCAGCTGCTCGTCCTGCTGACCGGCGGCATCGATCTGTCGCAGACCTCGACGATCGCGCTCGCGAGCGTCGCCGGAGCGGCCGTGATGAACGCCGGCGACGGCTGGCTGGCGGGGAGCCCTCTTGCCGTTCCCGCTGCGCTCGCCCTGATGGCGCTGGCCGGCGCCGCCGTCGGGGGCCTCAACGGCCTTGCCGTGGCCCGGCTGAAGCTGCCGCCCTTCATCGTCACGCTGACCTCGATGATGTTCGTCAGCGGGCTCGCGGTCTTCCTGACCCGCTCGCGCAACGTCAACGGGCTGCCGTCCGCGTTCCTCGCGCTCGCGGGCCGCACCGCTCCGGCGCTCGTCCTGGCTCTCGTCGTGGCCGGTGGGGCCCAGCTGCTGCTCTCGCGGTCGCTCTACGGGCGCTGGCTGCGTGCCGTGGGCCACAACCCGACGGCCGCAGGCGTCTGCGGTGTCCCGGTCGCGGGCGTCGTGGTTTCCGCGTACGTGGCGAGCGGCGTGCTCGCGGCGCTCGCCTCGGTCCTCTACACCGCGCAGGCCGAGACGGGGTCGCCCGTGCTCGGCCAGAGGCTGCTCCTCGACGTCGTCGGCGCCACGGTGATCGGCGGCGCGAGCCTGCTCGGCGGCCGTGGCAGCGTCGCCGGCACGGCCGCCGGGGTGGTGTTCGTGAAGCTGCTCGACAACTCCCTGGACCTGCTGAACCTCTCGAACTTCGGCGTGATGATGGTGAAGGGCGGCGTGATCCTCGCCGCGGCGCTCGTCGACGCCGCGCGGGCCCGCGTGCTCGCGCGCGCATGATCGAGCTGCGCGGCATCTCGAAGGCCTTCGCGGGCGCGCCCGTCCTGAGCGGCGTGGGCCTGCACGTCGCCGCGGGCCGGACGCTCGGCCTCGTGGGCGGGAACGGGGCCGGCAAGTCGACGCTGATGAACGTCATCGGCGGCAACGTCCGTCCCGACGCCGGGCAGATGTGCCTCGCGGGCGAGCCGTACGCGCCGCGCGACGCGCGCGAGGCCGGCCGGCGCGGCGTCGCCTTCGTCCACCAGGAGCTCAACCTCTTCCCGAACCTCACGATCGCCGAGAACGTCTTCCTCGGCCGGCTGCCCCGGCGTCGTGGGCTGCCGTTCGTCGACCGTCGCGCCCTGCGTCAGAGCAGCGCGGTGTGGCTGCAGGCGGTGGGTCTCGCGCTGCCGCCGGACACCCCGGTGGAGCGGCTCTCGGCGGGCGAGGCGCAGCTCGTCGAGATCGCGCGGGCCCTGAGCCTCGACGCCCGGCTCGTGATCCTCGACGAGCCGACCACCTCGCTGAGCGCGCGGGAGACACGCGTCCTCTTCGACCTGCTGGCCCGCCTGCGCGAGCGCGGCGTCTCGCTCGTCTACATCTCGCACGTGCTCGACGACGTGCTGCGCCTGTGCGACGACGTCGTCGTGCTGCGGGACGGGGTCGTGCAGGCCGCCGGGCCCCGCGGCGAGTTCGACGTCGCGCGGCTCGTCTCGCTGATGGCCGGCCGCAGCCTCGGCCAGCGCTTCCCGCCGTCGCGGTCCTCGCCGCGGCCCGAGGCGCTCCTCGAGGTGTCAGGGCTGAGCCAGCCGGGCGTCGTCCGCGACGTCAGCCTGATGCTGCACGCCGGAGAGGTGCTCGGGATCGCCGGGCTCATGGGCTCGGGGCGCACCGAGCTCGCGCGGATCCTCTTCGGTCTCGACCGGGCGCAGGCGGGCAGCGTGCGGCTGCGCGGCGTCGAGCTGCGCGGTCGCTCGGCCCGAGCGCGCATCGCGCGCGGGCTGGCGTTCGTCAGCGAGAGCCGCCGGGAGGAGGGCCTCTTCCTCGAGGCCTCGATCGCCGACAACGTCGCGCTCGTCGGCCTGGCACGGCACTCCAGTGGGCCCTTCGGCCTGCTCGACAGCGGTGGGCTGCGTGAAGCCGTGCGCGCGATTCGTGCGGCCGTCCGCCTCGCTCCCGGCGCGCGCGACGAGCAGCCCGTCGCCACGCTGAGCGGCGGCAACCAGCAGAAGGTGGTCCTGGCCCGCTGGTTGCTCGCGCGTCCCGAGGTGCTGATCCTCGACGAGCCGACCCGGGGCGTCGACGGCGCCGCCCGCTACGACGTCTACGAGCTCGTGCGCGAGCTGGCGGCGCGCGGCGCCGGCGTGCTGCTCATCTCGTCCGAGAACGACGAGCTGATCGGCCTGTGCGACCGCATCCTCGTGATGTGCCGCGGCGAGTTGCGCGCGGAGCTGCCGCGCGAGGCCTTCGACGAGGAGCGGATCCTGCGCGCCGCCGTGCCGGACTCGGTGGCGGCGGGCGGCGGCGCGGGAGGCGCGTCGTGAGTCCGGGGGCGCGTCGCGACGCGTTCCTGAGCGCCGCCGTCGAGCACGCGCCGCTCCTGCTCTTCGCCCTCGTCCTGGCCGCCTTCGCCGCGGGTTCCGAGGCGTTCCTCACCGGCCGCAACCTCGCCAACATCGTCACCCAGGCGGCCTCGACCGCGCTGGTGGCGACCGGTATGACCTTCGTGCTGCTGACCGGCGGCGTCGACCTGTCCGTCGGCTCGGTGATGTTCGTGGCGGCAGCGGTCGCGGGCAAGCTGCTGATCGCCGGCCACTCGCTGCCGCTCGCGCTCGCCGCCATGCTCGCCGTCGGCGTCGCGGCCGGCGCGCTGAACGCGCTCCTCGTCGTTCGGCTCAGGCTGCTGCCGTTCGTGGCCACGCTGGCCACGCTGTTCCTCGGTCGCGGCCTCGCACTGTGGATCACCCAGACGCGGGCCATGAACCTGCCGGCCGGGTTCCTGCGCCTCGGCGCCGGGCGCGTGCTCGGCGTCCCGCTGCCGGTGCTCGTGCTCGTGGCGGCCATGGCCCTCGCGCACGCCGTCCTGCGCTCGACCGCCTTCGGTCGCGAGATCCACGCGATCGGCCACGACGCGGCCGCGGCGCGCCGGGCCGGACTGCCCGTCGAGCGCCGGCTCGTGGCGGTCTACGTGATCAGCGGGGCCTGCGCGGCGCTCGGAGGCATCCTGGCGCTCGCGCAGCTCGGGGCCGTCTCGCCGACGTTCGGGCGCGAGAAGGAGTTCGCGGCGATCGCTGCGGCTGTGCTCGGTGGCACCAGCCTGTTCGGCGGTCGCGGCCAGGTGCTGCCGGGCACGCTGCTGGGCGCGCTGCTGATCCAGACCGTCGAGAACGGCCTCGTGGTGCGAAACGCCGATCCCTACCTCTACCCGCTGATCACGAGCGCCGTGATCTTCGCTGCGGTGCTGACGGACAGCCTCCGCAGCGGCTGGCTCGCGAGGCGGCACCGGCGGCGTATCCGGCCGGAGGACTGGGCCTCCTAGCTCACCTCGAGCCAGCGGTCGTAGCGCCCCCAGCCGCCGACCACGCCGAGCGCCGCCGCGATGCCGACCCAGTCCCACGGGGGCGAAAGCAGCCAGGCCAGGTCCATGCGTCTCCTCTTCCGCGACGGGCGTGAACGCGCCGCGCCCCGTGTCTGCCGCCAATCGCTTCCAGCTCCGGCTCGCTGCCTTCCGCCGAGGGCGGGGCCGCGACGAACCCCGGCACGTCACCGCGCCAGGATCGCGACCATCTCCTGATCGCCCGCCTTGCGGGCGGTCTCGAGCGCCGTGGTGTCGAGCAAGCGCCGGTTCGGGTCGGCCCCGGCTTCCATCAGCAGGCGGGCGGCCTCGTTGGCCGAGGCCTGCGAGGCCGCGAGCAGTGTCCACGCTCCGGGCTCGCCCTTCACGTCGAAGCCGGCCGCGATGAACGCCGCGAGCGTGAGCTCGTCCCCGAGCCTGGCCAGGTCTTCGGCGATGAACGAGCGCGAGCGACCCGTCGTCCGATAGACGCGGTCCTGATGGGGATTGGCTCCGGCCCTGAACAGCGCGCTCGCTATCGCCGGGTAGTGCTGCCTCGTCGTGACGGCAGGACCGTTCGTCATGCGGTACAACGCCCTGTCGGCGAGTGCTGCTCGTTCCCCCGGCGTCGGCGCACCCGCCAGGAGCCGTGTCACCGTCTCGAGATCGTCCGCGGCAGCCGCGTCGCAGAGCGCACAGTCGTTCGCACCGCCGCACCCGGCCGCCAGGCCGGCAGCCACCGCCACCGACGCGAGCACGCGAGGCAGCCGCATGCGCGCATTGTACGTGCCGCGACGGGCGCGGCGACGATAGAATCAGCCATTGGTCCTCGAAAAGCTGGCGCCGCCGGAGGCTTGGGGGCCTGCGGTGCGCGCGCGACGGGAAGAACGCGCGGTGGGGCGGGGGAGGTGAGCGTGGCGCTCGCATCAGGATTGCTCGTGGCGGTGCTGGCGGCTGCAGCGCAGGAGGCCCCGGCGCCGGCCGCCGCGACCCCGCCGCTGGTCTTCGGCGTGGGCGTCGACATCGTCGCGGTCGACGCGAGCGTCGTCGGCGCGGACGGCCGACCGGTGGTCGGCCTCGCCCCCGCGGACTTCAAGGTGCAGGTCGACGGCAGGCCGCGGAACGTGGTGTCCGCCGAGTACGTCGGTCGTGACCTCGAGCCGGCGTCGGCGCCGCCCACGGCGCCCGCGCACTTCAGCTCCAACGAGGACGCCCCGCGCGGCCGGCTCGTCCTGATGCTGGTCGATCGCGGGAACATCGGCATCGGCCACGGGCGCGACGTCCTGAAGGCCGCCGACGGCGTCCTCGCGAACCTCGCCCCGGGCGACCGGACCGCGCTGTCGTTCATCCCCGGGCCGGGCCAGACGATCGAGTTCACCGGCGACCACGACGCGGTGCGCCGCGGCCTGAAGAGGGTCGTCGGTCAGGCGCAGCGTGGCGGCTACAGGGTGCCGCTGGCCGAGGCGATCTCGCTCGCCGAGGACCACAACGACCTGCGCTGGACGCAGTTCGTCGAGCTGACCTGCCAGGCGTACGTCCTGCCCGAACAGGTGGCGGGCTGCGGCCGGCAGCTCGAGGCCGACGCGGCGCAGGTGTACCTCAACTACCGTGAGCGCTCGCTCGGGACGCAGCGCGCCCTCGCCACCACCTTCGCGGCGCTGAAGGGTGTCGAGGGGCCGAAGACCGTCATCCTCGTGACGGAGGGCCTCGGCACGCAGTCGGAGGCCGAGATGAAGGACATCGCGAGGCTCGCTTCCGAGGCGCAGGTGAGCCTCTACGTGGTCCTCCTGAACACGCAGGGGACCTGGGTCGACGCGACGGTGGGCGGCGTGAACCCGACGGCCGCGCTCAACGAGGACCGGGAGAAGGAGACCAGCGGGCTCTTCGCGCTCGCCGGGCTCTCGCGCGGTCTCGTGCTGAACACGGTGGCGAACCCGGACAGCGCGTTCCAGCGGATCGGCCGCGAGCTGATGGGGTACTACCTGCTCGGCTTCGAGCCGGAAGCGGGCGACCGCGACGGCAAGACGCACGAGGTGAGGGTCTCGGTCGCCCGGCCCGGCGCCGCGGTGCGCGCGCGGGCTCTCCTCAGCATCCCGCTCACGCCTCCGAGCCACGAGGCGATGCTCGCCTCCGCCCTGCGCTCCCCCCTCGTCGACCGCGGCCTGCCGCTGCAGGCGACGGCCTACGTGATGACCGGGCCGCCCGGCAAGGCGCGGCTGCTGATCGCGGCGAGCGTCGGGCGCGCTCGACGGCCCCTCAGCGTCGCCTTCTCCGTGTCGGACGCCGCCGGCAAGGTGGTGGCGAGCCGGGCGCACGAGGGGATCGTCGGAGGGCAGGGGGACCGGGTCGAGTTCGTGGCCGAGACCGTCGTCGAGTCGGGCGCCGCCTACACGCTTCGCCTCGCGGCGGTCGATGCCGACGGGCGGCGCGGCAGTGTCGAGCACCCCCTGAAGGCCGCTCCCGTCTCGGCCGGCGGGCTCGAGGTGTCGGACCTCGTGCTCGCGGCGTCCCCGGCCGGTGGCGGGATGCGACCCGCCGTCGATCTCGAGCTGGCCGGTGGCGGACTCACCGCCCTCGTCCAGGTGGGGGGGCGCGACGCGGACAAGGTCGGCAGGGCCCAGGTGGCGCTGGAGCTCGCCGACGCCGCGGACGCCCCGTCGCTCCTGCGTGTCCCGATCACGCTCGGCCCGCCGGGCGCCGATGGCTTGCGCGAGGCCACGGTGTCGGTCGCGGCCGGCCTGCTCCCGCCGGGCGCCTACGCCGCGCGGGCCGAGGTCTCGCTCGACGGCAAGCCGGTCGCTGCCGTGACGCGGCCGTTCCGGATCGCCGCCGTTCGCGGCGCCGGGGCCGCGGCCTCGCCGCTGGCCGCCCTGCTCGTCGAACCGCGACCGTTCTCCAGCTCGGCGTTGCTCGAGGTCGGGCCGCTCGGCCTCTACACCGACCGCGCCCTCCAGATCGTTCCCGGGCCGGTCCCGCCGGCCCTGGCCGCGGCGATCGCCGAGGTCCGCGCCGGTCGTCCCGAGGCGGCGGTCGACAAGCTCCCGGAAGCCGGTCGCGAGGACGCGCGCACGTCGTTCGTTCGCGGCCTCTCGCTCCACGCCCGCGGGAAGCAGGCCGCCGCCCTGACGCAGCTCCAGGCGGCCCTCCACCAGAGCTCGGAGCTCTTCCCGGCGGCTGTCTACATGGGCGCCTGCTACGCGACCCTCGGCAAGGACATGGACGCGATTGGCGCGTGGCAGACGGCGCTCGTGGGCGAGGCCGGCGGCAGCGCCGTGCTGTACTCGCTCCTCGCCGACGCGCTCACGCGCGTCAAGGAGCCGCAGCAGGCCATCGAGATCCTGGGGGAAGCGCTCGCCGCGTTTCCCGACGACGCCGGGCTGCGCCGGCGGCTGGCGCTCGCGCAGGCGGCCGCCGGCCGCCGCGAGGAAGCGCTGCCGTTGCTCACGACCTGGGTCGAGCAGCACCCGGACGACAACGAAGCGCTGATGACGACGCTGGCCGTCCTGTTCGATGGCTTCTCGCGCGAGGCCGCCGGCTCCGCCGACACCGCCGAGCGCACGCGTCTCGTGCGCTTCGCGAGGTCCTACGTCAGCGGGAACGGCCCGAACCGCGAGGTCATCGGCCGCTGGCTGAAGTACCTTACGGCCGGGAGCTAGTAGCGGGCGTAGACGCCGAAGCTGCCGGCCTCAGCGGGGCCGGATCGCCTCGAGCGGCGGGAACGAGCTCGCGGCGAGGAGCTTCAGGCCGGTCGAGGGGGCACCCGCGGCGTGGGTCTGCACGAGCTCCAGCGCGGCGGGCGTGGTGGCAGGCAGCACGACGGTGGCCGCCAGCTCGCCGCGGGCGACCATCGCCCGGCCCTGCTCGGCGAGGCCGTCGCAGCCTAGCAGGGGGATCCTCTCGAGCTCGCGGCGGCCGCTCGCCGTCGCCTGCCGGGCGAGCCCGGCGCGCACGCCTTCCGCCATGCCGTCGTTCTGGCACACGATCAGGTCGGGCACCCGATCGCGCTGCGCGCCGAGCTGGAACCAGCCCGCGAGCGCGGCCTGGGCGCCGCCGGCCGACCACTGGCCGTCGAGCTCGTGCAGCACGAACTGCGCCCCAACGCCCTCGACGAGGCCGCGGCGCCGTTCGATGGCGGCTGCGCTCGTCGCGGTGCCGGTGACGACGAGCACGAAGGCCCCGGGCGACGCGAGCCGGAGCGCCTGCCGTGCCTGGATGCGGCCGATGCCCTCCTGGTCCGGGGCGACTCCGGCGACGAGGCGCTGCGGGTAGCGCTCGCGCGCCTCCTGCAGCCACTCCGGGACCCGGTTGAGCAGCACCAGGTCGACGCCGGATTTCGGGACGCGCTCCATGGCGGCGCGCGTCGGCAGCGTGCCCGCGAGCATCACGAGCAGGGCGCTGGGCTTCTGCTCCTGGCGCAGGTGGGCGTTGACCGACTCCACCTGGTCCCAGGCGGACCCGTTGGCGAAGGCCTCCGCCAGCAACTCGATGCCGAGCTGCCGGGCACGCGCGCGCGCTTCCTGGACGAGCAGCTGCTGGTAGTGGTTCGAGGCGTCGTCGAGCAACAGGGCGGCCGTCGTCACGTGGCTCTCCTCGCGAGGTGCCCGGTCGGGCCCTGAACGCAAGGAGATTATGCGCCGACTGCGGCCAGCGCCCATCAGCCGCCCTGCCCGACCGGAACCCCTTACGGGAGAGCGCGGTAGCGGAATCCTCGAAAACGGGCCTGGCCCTTGCCCGAGACGTAGAGCGCGGGCCGCAGGCTCAGGAAGTCGTAGGCGGTGTTGTGGTGGTAACCCGAGACGTCCATGCGGGTGTCGTCCGGGTCCTCCTCGGGTACCTTCACCGCTGCGGCGGGCGCCTCGGGCAGGTCGGGGAACGGCGCGAAGCGGCCCTCGCACGAGGGGGCCGTGCCGGCCACCGCGCCCCGGTCCTCGACGGAGACGGTCTCGCCCACGGGGAGGAAGCTCCCGCGCCGCGGGCCGATCGTCACGTTCACGTGGGCGGCCTGTGCCTGCCCGGGACGCTGCCCGTCGACGTGGACGTCGTCGAGGTGAGCAGGATCGGGTTCGGGACGCCGCGAGGCAGACGTCCTCGTACGCCACGTCCTCGACGAGCCCGCCGCGGCTGCGGTCGGACTTGATGCGCAGGCCGTTGTCCGCGCCGTCGATCGTGAGGTCGCTGACGCGCACCGCGCGCACGCCGCCGTTCGTGTTGCTGCCGATCGACATGCCGTGGCCGTTCCAGAAGCGGTTGTGGGCGATCGTGACGTGGCTCGTCTCTCCCGCGGTGCCCGCCTTGATGGCGACATGACGCCGCTGCCCGGCGCGGCCGGCGGGGCAGGCGTCGATCGCCGCCTAGATGCGGGCCGTGTCGGGCCGGCCCTCGTCGGCGTCGGAGAGGACACCGCCCGGCGCGGCGAGCCGTGCCTGGAGGGTCGCGCAGGCGGGCGGTTCGTGTGGCTCCACCACGCGCCGCCGGTCCTGCGCCGCGAGCGGAGCGGCGGCCAGGAGCAACGACGCGACCCCGATCCCAGCCCACGCCCGCCGGTCGATCGCGCCCATCGGTCCTCCGGCTTTCGGATGGCCCGGGAGCGCCGATCCGCCGGCGCTCCCGGGAGCGACCTCAGAACTCG
>JBGASI010000109.1:0-10519 GCA_044229815.1 Vicinamibacteria bacterium
GACCGACAACCCGATGGTCTTCGCCGACACGGACGAGCTGCTCTCCGGCGGCAACTTCCACGGCCAGCCGGTCGCGCTGGCCGCCGACATCGTCGCCATCGTCGCCACGCAACTCGGTGCGATCAGCGAGCGACGCACGGAACGGCTCGTCAACCCGGCGCTGTCGGGCCTGCCCGCCTTCCTCGCCCGCGAGGGAGGCCTGCACTCGGGCCTGATGATGGCGCACGTGACCGCGGCGGCGCTCGTCTCCGAGTCGAAGACGCTCGTCCACCCCGCGAGCGTCGACTCGATCCCGACCTCGGCCAACAAGGAAGACCACGTCTCGATGGGCCCGACCGCCGCCTGGAAGGCCGCCCGCGTGGTCGCCAACGCGGCGCGGGTGCTGGCCGTCGAGCTGCTCGCCTGCTGCGAGGCCGTGGAGTTCCACCGGCCGCTGCGCAGCTCGCCGGCGCTCGAGAACGTGGTGGCCCGCGTGCGCGAGCACGTCGCCAACCACGGCCAGGACCGCGTGCTGGGCCCGGAGATCGAGGCCCTGGCGGAGCTGCTCTCGTCGGGCGCGATCCTCGAGGCGGCTCGCGCCGCCCTGCCGGAGCTCGAGTAGGACATGGCGGGCCCGTCGCGCGTGCGCTCGCCGTGGACCGCCGGCGCGCTGTTGCTGGCGCTCGGCGCGGGCCTCGTCAGCCCGCTGTTGTACTGGCTCGGCCTGCACGCCTGGCCGCTGGCCGTCGGCGCGCTCGCGCTCCTGCTGCTGCTGTTCGGCGCCCTCGAACGTCTCTGGCAGCGGCGGGCGCTGCCCGGCCCGCCCGCGCCGAGGCGCGGGGGATTCCGCGTCCTCACCGGCGGCAAGGGCAAGGGCAACGGCCAGGCCGAAGAGCCGGGACCGGGCGAGGATCCCGGGGACGACGACAAGCCATGGTGGGTGATGTGACGACCGCGACGGCCGACCGCACGATCCGCGCCCCGCGCGGCACGACGCTCTCCTGCCGCTCCTGGCAGCAGGAGGCGGCCCTGCGCATGCTGATGAACAACCTCGACCCCGAGGTGGCCGAGCGACCGCAGGACCTGGTGGTCTACGGGGGCATCGGCCGCGCCGCGCGCGACTGGGAGTGCTACGACGCGATCGTACGCTCGCTGCGCGAGCTCGGCGACGACGAGACGCTGCTCGTCCAGTCCGGCAAGCCGGTGGGGGTCTTCCGCACGCACGAGGGGGCGCCGCGCGTCCTCATCTCCAACTCGATGCTGGTCCCGGCCTGGGCGACCTGGGAGCACTTCTACGAGCTCGACCGCAAGGGCCTGATGATGTACGGCCAGATGACGGCCGGCTCCTGGATCTACATCGGGACCCAGGGCATCCTGCAGGGCACCTACGAGACCTTCGCCGAGGCCGCGCGCCAGCACTTCGGCGGGACGCTGCGCGGCCGGCTGGTCCTGACGGCCGGGCTCGGCGGGATGGGCGGCGCGCAGCCGCTCGCGGCGACCATGAACGACGGCGTGCTGATCGCCGTCGAGGTGGACCGCCACCGCATCGAGCGCCGGCTCGAGACGCGCTACCTCGACGCGATGGCGGAGACGGTGGACGAGGCTCTCGTCCGCGCGCGCGAGGCGCAGGCGGCGGGGACCCCGCTGTCGATCGGCCTGCTCGGCAACGCGGCCGACGTGCTGGCGCAGCTCGTGCGCCGCGGCGTCGTGCCCGACCTCGTCACCGACCAGACGAGCGCCCACGACCCGCTCAACGGCTACGTGCCGAACCGCATGAGCTACGAGGCCGCGCTCGAGCTGCGCCGGGACGACCCGGCCCGCTACATGGCCGAGGCGCGGCGCAGCATGGCGGAGCACGTGCGGGCCATGCTCGAGTTCAAGGCCCGCGGCTCGGTCGTCTTCGACTACGGCAACAACATCCGCGCCGAGGCGCAGAAGGCCGGCGTCGCGAACGCCTTCGACTTCCCCGGCTTCGTGCCGGCCTACATCCGGCCGCTGTTCTGCGAGGGCAAGGGCCCGTTCCGCTGGGCCTGCCTGTCGGGCGACCTCGCCGACCTGCGCGCCACCGACGACGCCGTGCTCGAGACCTTCCCGCACGACGCCGCGCTCGCCCGCTGGATCCGGCTCGCCCGCGAGCGCGTCAAGCCGCAGGGCCTGCCCGCGCGCATCTGCTGGCTCGGCTACGGCGAGCGCGCGAAGCTCGGCCTCGTCTTCAACGAGCTGGTCAGGAGCGGGCGCGTGAAGGCGCCGCTCGTGATCGGCCGCGACCACCTCGACGCCGGCTCGGTGGCCTCACCCAACCGCGAGACGGAGGGCATGCGCGACGGCTCCGACGCGGTGGCCGACTGGCCGATCCTCAACGCGCTGCTCAACGCGGTCTCGGGCGCGACCTGGGTCTCGGTCCACCACGGCGGCGGCGTCGGCATGGGCTACTCGATCCACGCCGGCATGGTCGTGGTGGCGGACGGCAGCGACGCGGCCGCCGCCCGCCTGCAGCGCGTCCTCACGACCGACCCCGGCACCGGCGTGATGCGCCACGCCGACGCCGGTTACGAGCGGGCCCGCGACGTGGCCCGCGAGCGCGGCGTGAAGATCCCGATGCTGCCGTAGCCTAGAGGTGGCCGTCGAGCAGCTTCACCAGGGCGTCCTTGCTCATCTTGCCCACGCGCTGCTCCGCCACCTTGCCGCCCTTGAAGACGATCAGCGTGGGCATGGCGGTGATCCCGTACTGGAACGGGACGTGCTCGTTCTCCTCGACGTTGATCTTGCCCACGCGGACGCGGCCGGCGTACTGCGCGGCGACGGCCTCGAGGTCGGGCACCATCGCCTTGCACGGGGCGCACCACTCGGCCCAGAAGTCCACGAGGACCGGCTTGTCCGAGGCGAGGACCTCCTTCTGCCAGTTCTGATCGGTCAACACGTCGATGTTCGCGGCCATGTCTCTCCTGAGTCTCCCTTGCTCGTCCTGTGGCGACGGGCCGCGCGAGCCTCGGCCCTCGCGCGCTAGACCTTGCCCATCGCCCGCCGGTAGAGGTCCACGTAGTCCCGCGCCGAGCGCTCCCACGAGAACTCGCGCGCCATGCCCCGCTCCTGCAGGCCCCGCCAGGCCGCCTCGTCCTTCCACGCGGCGAGGGCCTGGTCGAGCGCCCACAGCAGGCCCGTGCCGTCCGGCGTGTCGAAGCGGAAGCCCGTCCCGCTGCCGCCCGCCGCGTCGTACGGCGCGACCGTGTCGGCGAGGCCGCCGGTCGCGCGCACGACCGGCACGGTGCCGTAGCGCAGGGCGTACATCTGCGTCAGGCCGCACGGCTCGCTGCGCGAGGGCATCAGGAAGATGTCCGAGCCCGCCATCACCTTGTGCGCGAGCCCCTCGTCGTAGGCGAAGCGCACCGAGAAGCGGTCGGGGTCGCGCTGCGCCAGCTGCCGCAGTCCATCCTCGACGCCGCGGTCGCCCGTCCCGAGCACCACCATGCGCAGCGGCCGCTGCAGGAAGTCCCACCAGGCGCCGGCCACGACGTCGAAGCCCTTCTGCCAGACCAGGCGCGAGGTGACGCCGACCAGCGGCAGGTTCGGGAACTCCGGCAGGCCGTACGTGCGCAGCAGGTCCGCCTTGCAGCGCCGCTTGCCCGCGAGGTCGTCCGCGGCGTAGGGCGCCGCGATCAGGCGATCCTGGCGCGGGTTCCACTCGTCGTAGTCCACCCCGTTCAGGATGCCGACCACGTCGTCGCCCCGCGAGCGGATGACGCCGTCGAAGCCGTAGCCGTGCTCCGCCCCGCGGATCTCCCGCGCGTAGGTCGGCGACACCGTGTTCACGAGCTCCGCGAAGACGGTCCCGCCCTTGAGGTAGCTCAGCGCCCCGTGGTACTCGAGCGCCTCGGGGCTGCCGAGGTGCCAGGGCAGGCCGAGCAGGCCCAGCGTGTCGAGGCCGAACTGGCCCTGGTAGGCGATGTTGTGGATCGTGAAGACGCTGGCCACGCGCCGCAGCGTCGGGTCGTCCCAGTAGAACGCCTTGAGGTACACCGGCACGAGGCCGGTCTGCCAGTCGTGCGCGTGGAAGACGCTCGGCCGCTCGCCGCGGCTGCGGAAGTACTCGACCGCCGCCCGCGCCAGGAAGGCGAAGCGCAGCCGGTCGTCGCCCTCGCCGTAGTAGCGGTGGCGGTCGAAGAGGGGCGGGTGCTCGACGAAGACGACGTCGACGCCGTCGGCCGTCCGCGTCCGGTAGTAGCCTGCGCTGCGCGAGAGGCCGTCGACCGGCACGTGCACCGAGCCCGCGAACTCGCCCGGCGGGAACGGGACCGAGCCGTAGCGCGGCAGCAGCACGGTCACCCGGTGCCCGAGCCGCACCAGGGCCTTGGGCAGCGCGGCGGAGATGTCGGCGAGGCCGCCGGTCTTGACGTACGGCCCCATCTCGGGCGTGACGAACGCGACGTGCAGTGTCTCGGACAAGGCCGCTTGGCTCCCTCGGGGAAACAGGCTAGCACGCACGGGCGGCCCCGCGCACTCCGCCGGCGTTCGGCCGCCGGGCGACGGTGCTACCCTGCCTCATGCCCCGGCGCCTTGGACAGCACTTCCTGCGCCCGGCCTCGGTCGAGCGGCTGCTGCACGTGATCGACCCGGCGCCGGAGGACGTCTTCCTGGAGATCGGGCCCGGCCGCGGCGCGCTGACTTTCCCGCTGGCCCAGCGCTGCCGGCGCCTCGTGGCCGTCGAGCTCGACCGCGCGCTCGCCGCGCAGCTGCGCGGCCGCGTGCCCGCCCACGTCGAGATCGTGGACGGCGACGCCCTCGCGGTCGACCTCGCCGCGCTCGTGCCGCCGGGCGGCCGCGTCGTGGGCAACCTGCCCTATTACGTCTCGAGCCCCCTTCTGCGCCGCTTTCTCGACTTGCGCGGAGGGGTGCGCGACCTGCACGTGATGCTGCAGGACGAGGTCGCCCGCCGGGTCGCCTCGCCGCCGGGCTCGAAGGAGTACGGCATCCTGTCCGTCCTCTACGCCGTCTGGACAGACACGGACATACCGGCCCGTTTCCCCCCGGGGGCGTTCGTGCCCCCGCCCAAGGTCGACTCGGCGCTCCTGCGGGCCCGTTTCCGGCCCGAACCCCGGGTCGAGATCCCCGACCTCCCCGCCTTCGAGAAATTCGTCCAGCGGGCCTTCCACCAGCGTCGCAGAACCCTTGAAAACAATCTTGAAGATAGCTATCCTAACCTCAAGGAATACTTTAGGTTCCTCAACGTCGAGGGGTCGGTCCGAGCCGAGGCCCTAGGCGTAGTGGAACTCGGGACGTTGTGGCGGACGTTGACGCAGGGGATGACAGGGGCGAAGGCTTGATTCCAGGCGAAGCGGACGAAGCCAGACCGATCCGCCTCGTTGCTCTTGGCGGGCTCGGCGAGTTCGGGCTCAATGCGCTCGTGCTCGAGTGGGAGGGCCACATGCTCCTGCTCGACGCGGGCATGTTGTTCCCCCCGGCCGAGATGCCAGGCGTCGACTTCATCGTCCCCGACTTCGCCTACCTCGCCGAGCGGCGCGCGAACCTGCTCGGCATCCTGCTGACCCACGGCCACGAGGACCACATCGGCGCCCTCTCGTACGCGCTGACCGCCGCGCCGGCGCCGGTCTACGGCAGCCGCCTGACGCTGGGCTTCGCCCGCCGTCGCCTGCAGGCCCGCGGCGTCCCCGCCGACCTGCGGACGCTGACGCCGGGGACGCCCGTCGAGATCGGGCCGTTCCGCGTGCACCCGATCCGCGTGGCGCACAGCGTCCTCGACTCGCTCGCGCTCGCGATCGAGACGCCGGCCGGCGTCGTGCTGGCGAGCGGCGACTTCAAGATCGACCCGCAGGCCCCGCCGGACGAGCGCACGGACGTCGAGGCGCTCTCGGCCTGGGGCGACCGCGGCGTCCTCGCGCTGCTCTCCGACAGCACGAACGTCGAGCAGGCGGGCCTCACCGGGGGCGAGGACGAGGTGGTCCCGGCCTTCGAGCAGGTGATGGCCGGCACGCGCGGGCGCGTGCTCGTCTCCTGCTTCGCGACCTCGATCCCCCGCATGCAGCGCGTGGCCGACGTGGCCGCGCGCCACCGCCGCCCGGTGGCGTTCGTCGGGCGGCGCATGGTCGACAACGCCGAGGTCGCCCTCGACCTCGGCCTGCTGCGGCTACCCGAGGACCGGCGGATCGGCGCGGGCTCGCTCGAGGGCGCGGCGGGAGCGGGTGCCGTCGTGTTCGTCTCGGGCAGCCAGGCCGAGCCCCTCTCGGCGCTCTCGCTCGTCAGCGTCGGCGAGCACCGCGAGCTGGCCGTGGGCCCGGGAGACACGGTCGTCTTCTCGGCGCGCCCGATCCCCGGCAACGAGCGCGCGGTCTCGCGCCTGATGGGCAACCTGCTCCGGCTCGGCTGCGACGTCGTGCACCCGGGCACGGCGCGGGTCCACGTCTCGGGCCATGGCAGCCAGGCCGACCTCGTGGAGCTGCTCAAGCGCGTGCGCCCGCGCGACCTCGTGCCGATCCACGGCGAGTACCGGATGCTCGCGCAGCACGCGCGGCTGGCGGCCGCCGCGGGCCTCGCGGCGGACAGCGTGCTGCTGATCGAGGACGGGGACGTGGTGGGCCTCTCGGCGCGCGGCGCGAGGCGCGAGGAGCGGGTGCCGGCCCGCCGGGTGCTGCTCGACCGCGGCGGGGCCGCCGAGGTCGAGGACCTCGTGGTGCGCGACCGCCGCCACCTCTCCGCCGAGGGCATCGTGGTGCCGATCGTGGTCGTCGACCGCCAGACGGGCCGGCTCGAGTCGCCCCCCGAGATCGTCACCCGGGGCCTGACGGCCCCCGATCCCGCGGCCGAGCTGGCCGACGAGGCCGGCCGCCTGCTCGAGCGGCTGGTCGACGAGCGCCCCGTCGAGGAGAGACAGGACACCGAGCTGCTGCGCGAGCGCGTCCGCGACGAGTTGCGGCGCTTCTACCGGCGGCGCACGCAGCGCCGCCCGATGGTCATTCCCGTGGTGATGGAGGTCTAGGCCCGAATGGCCAGCGCCGAGACGAGAACCACGCGCGCCGCCGAGCTGCTGGGGCTCACTGCGTTCGCGCTCGCCCTGATGATCCTGATCGCCCTCGCCACCTTCGACCCACGGGACCCCGCCCCGTTCTTCAAGGCCGGGGTCGAGGGCCCGGCCCGCAACTTCATCGGCCCCTTCGGGGCGTTCCTGGCGGAGCTGCTGATCCCCCAGCTCTTCGGGCTCGCCTCCCTGCTGCTGCCGCTGGTGCTCGGCCTGCTGGGCTGGAAGCTGTTCTGGTGCCGTCCCGTCGAGGCGCCCTACACGAAGGCGGTCGGCAACGCCGCGCTGCTGCTGTCGCTGGCCGGGTTCCTGGCGCTCGCGCTGGGCACGGTGAGCCTCGAGGGCGAGCCGGTGCGCGCTGGCGGCGCGGTCGGCGAGCTGGTCGCGGGCCTGCTCGTCCAGGACTTCTCCCGGACGGGGGCCTTCATCCTCGTCGCCACGGCGCTGTTCGTCGGCCTCATCCTCTCGACGCAGTTCTCGTTCTCGAGCTTCCTCGCCGGCTTCGGCGGGAGCGTCGGCAACCGGCTGCGCGCGCTGCAGACCGCCTGGGCCCACTACCGGGAGAACCGGCGCAAGGAGAAGCTGCGCCGCGACGTGATCCGCAAGCACGCGCAGGCGCGCGAGCCCGAGGCCGAGGCCACCGCCGGCGGCGGCGTGCCCCGCTTCCGGCGCGTGAAGGCACCCGCCTCCGGCGCTCCCGAAGCGCCGGAGAACGACGCCCCGGAGGACGACCTCCCGCTGCGACCCGAGGCGAAGCCGGCTGCGGCGGAGGCGCCGGCCCAGAGGCCGCTGCCGTTCATCGCGACCCCGCAGGCCACCGCCGGGACGGACGAGCAGGAAGCGCCGGAGGGCGAGGCCGCCTCGGCCCGCTCGCGGGCGAGCGCGCGGCGCCGGCGGGCCGCGCGGGAGTCGGCGGAGCCCGCGGTCGAGTCGCGCGGCGGCTACACGCTGCCCCCGCTCACGATCCTCGACGAGCCAAAGGGCGGCAGCTCCGTCGACAACGACCGCCTGCTCGAACGGGGCCGCATCCTGCAGTCGAAGAGCAGCGAGTTCGGCGTGCTCGGCTCGATCAAGGAGATCCACCCGGGCCCGGTGGTAACCACGTACGAGTTCAAGCCCGATGCCGGCGTCAAGTACTCGAAGATCGTCGGCCTCGCCGACGACCTCGCGCTCGCGCTCGAGGCGGAGTCGATCCGCATCGACCGCGTCAGCGGCAAGGGCAACGTCGGGATCGAGATCCCGAACGAGGTGCGCGAGACCATCTACCTGCGCGCCATCCTCGAGTCGGACGGCTTCCGCCGCGCCTCCGGCCGCCTGGCGCTCGGCCTGGGCAAGGCCGTCAACGGCGACACCTGGGTGACCGACCTCGCGGCGATGCCGCACCTGCTGATCGCCGGCTCGACCGGCACCGGCAAGAGCGTGGGCCTCAACTGCATGATCGCGAGCATCCTCTTCCGCTCGACGCCGGACGAGGTGCGGATGATCCTGATCGACCCGAAGCGGCTGGAGCTCGGCGTCTACGAGGACATCCCCCACCTGCTGACGCCGGTCGTCACCGATCCCAAGGTCGCCTCGAACGTGCTGAAGTGGGCCGTCACCGAGATGGAGCGGCGCATCCGGATGCTGGCCTCGGAGGGCGTGCGCAACATCGAGCAGTTCAACAACATCATCCGCGCCGAGAAGGGCGTGCGCGACGAGGACACGGGCGAGGCGCTCAAGCCGCTGCACTACGTCGTGATCGTGATCGACGAGCTGGCGGACCTGATGATGGTCTCGTCGCACGAGGTCGAGGAGTCGATCACCCGGCTCGCCCAGATGGCGCGCGCCGTGGGCATCCACCTGATCCTGGCGACGCAGCGACCCTCGGTCGACGTGATCACCGGCCTGATCAAGGCCAACTTCCCCTCGCGCATCTCGTTCCGCGTCGCGGCCCGCGTCGACAGCCGCACGATCCTCGACTCGATCGGCGCCGAACAGCTGCTCGGCCGCGGCGACATGCTGTTCCTGCCGCCCGGCTCCTCGCGGCTGATCCGGGTCCACGGCGCCTTCGTCACCGAGCAGGAGATCGCCCGGCTCACCACCTTCCTGCGCAAGCAGGGCCAGCCCGCCTACGACGACACCGTCGGCAAGCCCGAGAAGTCGACCGAGGCGGCGGAGGTGGCCGACCGCGACGAGCTGTTCGACGAGGCCGTGCGCTTCGTCGTGCAGAGCGGGCAGGCCTCGACCAGCATGCTGCAGCGGCGCTTCCGGATCGGCTTCTCGCGCGCGGGGCGGCTCGTCGACATCATGGAGCGCGACGGCATCATCGGCCCGGCCGACGGCTCGAAGCCGCGCGAGATCCTGGTGGCCAAGGACTACTACGAGACGGTGGACTCCTGGCCGCGATGAGATCCCGAGCCGCCCTCGCGCCGCTCGCCGTGCTGCTGCTCGCCGTCGCGCCGGGCGCCGCAGCAGCCCCGCGCCGCGCGGCGGCGGCCTCGAACCGGCCCGACGCCGCGCTCTACCAGGAGGCACAGGCCGCCGAGGCCAGGCTGCGCGCCTCGACCCGCCGACAGGCGAAGCGCGCGGAGTGGGAAGCGATCGTGCTGCGCTACCGCAAGGTCGTGGCCCGCTACCCGCGCAGCGGCTACTGCGACAACGCGCTCGTCTCGACCGGCAACCTGTACCGGGAGATGGCGCGGCGCTTCGGGTCGGCCGAGTACCGCGAGGACGCCCTCACCGCGTACCACACGCTCGTCGAGTCCTACCCCTCGAGCAGCCTCGGGGACGACGCCCTGTGGGCCGTCGTCGAGATGGTGCGGGACGGCAACGACCGGCGGCGCCTCGGCGAGGCGGCCCGCGCCTATCTCGACGTCTACCCGGAGGGCCGCCGGGCCTCGCAGGTCAAGAAGCTGCTGCGCCAGCGCGAGCCCGCGTCTCCCCTGCCCTCTCCGCCGCCTCCCGGCCTCGCCCGCGTCTTCGACCTGCGCGCCTGGAGCGGCGACTCGTCGACACGGGTCGTGATCGACCTCGAGCGCCAGGTGCCGATCCAGTCCGACCGCGCCACGAACCCCGACCGCCTCTGGATCGACCTCGTCGGTACGCGGCTGCACCCGAACCTCGCGCGGCGGGTCTTCCCCGTGGGCGACGGCCTGCTCGAGCAGGTACGCATCGCGAAGAACCGCGACGACGTCGTGCGGGTGGTTCTCGACTTCAAGGACGTCTGGGAGCACCAGGTCTTCTACCTCGACAACCCCACCCGCCTCGTGATCGACGTGCGAGGCCAGGGTCGCCCCGGACCGGCGCTGGCCTCGGGCGCTCCGGCCGGTCCGCCCGCCGGGGCGACGGTCCCCACGACCTCACCGGGCGCGCGCCCGGCGACGACCACGCCCGTCCCCCAGCTCCCCTCGCGGCGGGTAGCCGGCATGGTCCCGGCAGAGGGCTCGCTCGACGGGACGGGGCCGCGGCCGCCGATCGCCCTCTCCGGCGTCGACGCGCTGCCGGCCTCGCGCCGGCCGGCGCGCGCCGAGC
>JBGASI010000679.1:0-2272 GCA_044229815.1 Vicinamibacteria bacterium
TCGCGCTCGTGGCGGGCGCCTGGGTGAAGCAGGGCGCGGTCGTCTCGACCGAGTACAACACCGTCGACTTCGTGCGCACGATCGAGATGGTGCTCGGCCTCCCGCCGATGAACATCAACGACGCGCTCGGGCGGCCCATGGCCGACGTCTTCGACACCCGTCCGAGCCCGTGGACCTTCACCGCCACGCCCGCACCGATCCTCCACACCACGGGCCTGCCCGTCCCGGCCGCCTCGGCGCGTCTGGGCGTGCCCGCGCCGACGCACGGCGCCGCCTACTGGGCGCGGGCCACGGAGGGCATGGACTTCACGTCGGAGGACCGCTTCGACTTCGCCGCCTACAACCGCGTCCTGTGGCAGGGCCTGATGGGCGATCGGCCCTATCCCGCGGGGCCGACCGGCGAAGACCTGCGCCAGGGTCGCGCGACTCTCCTCGCCCGCTACCGCGCCGCCCTCGAGCAGGCGGGGGCGGCGGGGCCGGGCTCGAACTGACGCCGCGTCATCGCGTCCTCACCGTCAGGACGCGCGTGGCGCGGCGGGCAGAGTCCTCGGCGAGCGTCACGCGCAGCGCCCCGGCGGTCGCGTCGTAGCGCCAGCCCGCCGCACCCGCCGCGAGGGGGCGGCCGTCGAGCGCAACGGAGACTGGCCGGGCTCCATGCACGGCCACCTCGAACGTCCGCGTCGCCGGCATGCCTGCGTACGCGCCGGCGCGCGGTGCGATCCTCAGCGTCACGGCCCTCGGCGTGCGGGTCGAGCGGATCTCGGTCTCGGCGACCTCGCCCTTCTCGTAGCCCAGCGTCAGGCCGTCGTCCTCGTAGAGCCGGAACTGGCTCTCGCCGTCCGGGTAGACGTGGAGCTCGATGCGGTCGAGGGGCTTCTGGCCCACGTAGTCCATCTCGGGCGCCATGGGCAGGATGGCCCCGGCGCGGACGAACAGCCCGCCACCCCGGTTCGCGGGGGTCTCGGCCTCGAAGCTCGCGGGCCCGACGTGCTCCCGGCCGGTCCAGTAGTCGATCCAGCGGCCGGCCGGCAGCGTCACCCGGGACGAGAACGCGGAGACGAGGAGCGAGTCGCCCAGCATCCACTCGGTCGTGGCGTCGGCCAGCGCGGGATCGTCGGGAAAGACGAGCGGCATCGCGCGCATGATCGGCAGGCCGCTGCGGTGGCCCTGGTGTGCGGTCGCGTAGAGGTAGGGCAGCAGCCGGTAGCGCAGCCGCGCGTAGTCGCGCACCATCGCCTCGATCGCCTCGGTGGACCACCACGGCTGCTCCACGAACGCCCAGCCGTCGATCAGCGACCAGGCCGAGAGGAAGCCGAAGTGGATCCCCGCGCCTTCCGGCCAGCGCGTGTCGCTCGCGGGCCGGTTGACCCAGGTGTCGCCCGAGGTGTTCATATAGCCCGAGAGCCCGGCCGACAGCTCCCAGACGACACCCTCGGGCCCGCCGCCGATGTCGCCGACGGTGTGAGCGGTGTAGCGCTGCGTGCCCGCCCAGCCGCCGCAGTACTGGAGCATCGGCCGCAGGCCCGTGTACGCCGCCTGGCCCTCGCGGATCTGCTTCGCCCAGAGCACGGGGCTGAGGTTGTGGACCTCGTACTCGCTGCGGCCGTTCGCGTAGCGGTGCGCGGGGTCGGGCGAATCGACGAAGCGGCCGGGGTCGAGCTTCCAGCCGAGAACGCCGTCGTCGATGAAGCCCTTGAGGTGCTCGAACCACGGTTCGAGCGTGTCCGGCCACGTGCGTCCCTCGCGCGCGGCGACCTCCCGCTCCTCCGCGTCCGTCAGGTCGTACTCGCCGCACAGCCAGAGGTGGAGCTTGAAGCCCCTCCGGCGCAGCGCGCCCAGGAACGTCGAGTTCGCCCCTCCCTTGCCGCGCAGCCAGTCCGGGATGTAGAAGCGGTCCGTGTTCCACGCCTTCTTCGTCGAGAAGTCGTAGTCCTTCTTCATCCAGCCGGGCTCGAGGCCGAAGCCGTCGCAGGGGATGCCGCCGCGGCGGAAGTCGCGCGCGTTGTCCAGCACCTCCTTCTGGTTCGCGTTGTACGGGTTGATCCAGGTGAGCCCGTAGGCCCACTGCGGGAGCAGCATGGGCCGCCCGGTGACCTGCGTGTAGCGGTCGAGCACCTGCGGCATCCCGTTCCCGACGAAGAGGAAGAACCCGAGGTCGCCCTCGGGGCCCCAGAGGAACGCCTCGCCGGCCACCGCCTTCCCCACGTCGACGTAGTGGCGCCAGGACGTGTCGAGGAAGATTCCCCAGCCCGCGGAGCTCATCAGGAACGGC
>JBGASI010000680.1:0-2269 GCA_044229815.1 Vicinamibacteria bacterium
CGGCGGGTACACCCGCACCTACGCCTTGAATGGCTCGGCCAACATCTACGGGTGGGGAACTCGCTCGTGCGCCCAGGAAGGACGCCGGTACGCCAGCCTCTCTGACTTCATCGAGGAAGCGCAGGTGCCGAACCGGACACGCGCGTCCGAGACCTTCCTCTACAACTCCTGCAGCATGGTGAACTCCTCGGGCGCGTCCAGAGAGACCTACACCTACGATGACCAGGATCGCCTGGTCGCGAGCGAGGGGACCAGCCAATGGGGCTACGCGGGCGCAGCTAGCGTGAGTGCCACGAAATACACGGCGTGGGACGGCCGAGGGCGACCGCTGTCAGGCACGATCTTGCGGGGCGGGAAGGCGATCGATTTCGGCATCGCCTATGACGACGGCGCTCGTAGCATGACGACGTCGTATCAAGACGGCGAGGAGTGGTACGTCCAGCAAGACGCTTACGGCAACCCGATTCGGGACGGCAGCCTGACCTACACCGTGATCGAAATGGAGGAGATCTGCCTCTAGCGAGACGGCGACCAGCCCAGCGCTCTGCTCGCCAGCCGCGCCCTCCCGGTCACCACACGGCCGTCGCGTTCAACGTCACCCCCGGACCGTGGCTGGATCGTCGTCTTCCCCGACGGAGCCGGGGGCCTCGGTTCACGCTGCGGCGAGCCGCCGCTTCGCCTCTTCCAGGATCTCCTTGGTGGCGGTGGCGCCGGAGCGGGTGCAGCCGATCTCGCGGACGCGCAGCAGGCGGTCGAGGTCGCGGACACCACCGGCGGCCTTCACCTGGACGTGCGCGGGGGCGTGCTGGCGCATCAGGATCAGGTCCTCGTCGGTCGCTCCGGAGGTGCCGAAGCCGGTCGAGGTCTTCACCCAGTCGACGGACAGCTCGCCGCCGATCTCACACAGCCGGATCTTCCGGGCGTCGTCGAGGTAGCAGTTCTCGAAGATGACCTTGAGCTTCGCGCCGCGCGCCCGAACGGGGTCGAGCACCGCCTTGATGTCGTCCTTGACGTAGCCCCAGTCGCCGCTGAGCACCTTCGAGATGTTGACGACCATGTCCAGCTCGCGGCCACCGTCGGACAAGGCCTGCTCGGCCTCGAACGCCTTGACGGAGGTCCGGTTCGCGCCGTGCGGAAAGCCGATCGTCGTGCTGGGGACGACCGTGCTGCCGGCCAGCAGCTCCGCGCAGCGCTTCAGGGCGTAAGGCAGGATGCAGACGCTGGCGACGTCGTACTCGCGGGCGAGCCGGCAGCCCGCCTCCAGCTCGGCCGCGGGGATCACGGGCCGCAGCAGCGAGTGGTCGATCATCTTGGCGACGTCCGCGTAGCTGTAGGGCAGGGTGGACAAGGCGCAACCTCCTCGAGACGAGGAAGCTACCCCCGATGTGGTCCCGGCCACAAGAGCCGCGCGGGCTCCTGCTGCTAGAATGCACGCACTAGTCACGAGGTGTCGCGCTATGGCGGATGAGAAGGTCACGGTCATCGACGCCCAGGCGGAAGTCGAGGGCAAGCTGAAGGGCAAGGACGCGGTGGTCCAGGGCCGGCTGAAGGGCGAGATCGCGCTCTCGGGACGGCTGGTGATCGCGGAGGGGGCCAGGGTCGAGGCCACGATCACGGCCGACGCCGTCGAGATCGCGGGCGAGCTGCGCGGCGACGTCAAGTCCCGGGCGCTGACGCTCGCCGAGAAGGCCCGGGTGCAGGGCACGCTCGACGTCAAGGTCCTGGTCGTGCGCGAGGGCGCCTGGCTCAGCGGCGCGGTCGCGACGGGCGAGAAGGCCGCGCACGTCTCGGAGAAGCCGGCCCAGCAGCCGGTGTCGCCGGTGCAGCCGCCCCCGCAGCAGCCGGCGCAGGCCCTGCAGAAGACCCAGGAGAAGGTCGACAAGGCGTGAAGCTCACGGAACTCGCCGAGCGGCTCGGCTGCGAGCTGCTCGGCGACGGCGAGGTGGACGTCCGCGCCGTCGCGGGCCTCGAGCAGGCCCGGCCGGGCGACCTCACCTTCCTCGCGAACCCGAAGTACGCCGCGCACCTCGCGACCACCCGCGCCTCGGCGGTCATCCTCGGCCCCGGCCACGAGGCGCCGCTGCCCCGCCTCGTCTGCGCGAACCCCTACCTCGCCTTCGCCCGCGCGGTCGCGCTGGTCAGCCCGCCGCCGCGGCCAGCCCCCGGCGTCCACGCGAGCGCGCACGTCGACCCGAGCGCGCAGCTCGGGCCTGGCGTGCACGTCGGCCCGTTCGCCGTCGTGGGCCCGCGGGCCCGCGGCGGCGCCCGC